>VFLB01000022.1 GCA_009914645.1 Synechococcaceae bacterium Bin_79_3 | reverse complement strand
CTGGAAATATTAGCGAGCTGGCTGCAAAACAATGGCCTAAATTAATTGTAAAAGGTGTTGATGGCGCAGAACAAATGATTGCTCTTGCTAATATACGGAAAAAGTTGCTACCGCAATCAATATCGGAGCGAATAGAATATAAACTACTTAATTTATGCGATCACGATCAGATTAAATTATTAAAGGGAGCTTTAACTGCAAAGCATGCTATATCTGGTATCTCCGTAGTTTCAAATAGTTTGCTGCATCATCTTCATAATCCTCAACATCATTGGAATGCAATAAAATTATTGGCGACTCCAGGAAGTGTTATTGTAGTAAATGATCTTTGTAGGCCAGTAAATAATATTGAATATGAAAAATTAATCATTGCTGAAGCTGTAAACATGGAACCTATATTAAAGCAAGATTTTTGCGCTTCTTTGAAGGCTGCATTTAGTATGGAGGAGGTAAGGCAGCAATTAATTGAGGCTGATTTAAATTATCTTTCAATAGTTCAGCGTTCAGTTAGATATATAAGTGTTTTTGGAAGATTAAGGTGAATTACTGATCAAGCAATTTGCCTTGAAAAGAAAACCGTCACCTTGTAAAGTAAATAAAAGCTTACCAACCCTTCCTCCGTGAATATGTATTCGTTACTTTCATTGCGACCACCCGCGGCAGCAGCCAAGGAAGAATCAGCTCAACCCAGTAGTAAAAAAGGTTTTGGATTTGGTTCAGGAGTTGCAAAGGGTAAGGGACACAAGCGCAAGGGCTCGGGTCTTTCGGCAGCGGATCGCAGTCCATTAGGCAAAGCACCGGATGTGGAGGCTATTAAGGCGCGAGGCATACTGCATTTACCATTAGCGGGGCGTTTAAAGGAATTTCAGGTTAAAGCAGCCTATAAAAAATTAGCAGCGGCACATCATCCAGATCAGGGAGGAGAAATTACAACAATGCAACGAATTAACGCCGCTAGAGATCACCTATTATCATGTGATGATAATTAAGAAACTATTCAGCATTAATTTGGTTCTCATCAATTTCCTCGCCATCAATTGGAACCTCAAGCCAACGGCGCAACGACGCTACGAGAAGATAGAAAGGTAAAGTATCTAAAAGTGCAGCAACAAGTTTGAATAAGTAGCCGCTAGCAATAAAGTTAGTGAGTTGGGGTAAAAGTGCTTTTTCAGCTTCTATTGGTAGCACGTGAGCCCCATAATGGCTTATTAATACCACTGCGGTGGTATCAACTAATTGACTAATTAATGTTGATCCATTATTTCTCAACCAAAGTGCTTTACCATTACTAAAGCGTTTCCAAAAATGAAATAATCGCACATCTGTAAATTGTGCTGCCATATAAGCGGCCATCGAAGCGCCAACAGCACCAAAAGTGAGCCTTTGGATTTCAAAGAAAACAGGTGAATCTGTTCCGGGTAAAATACCTCCAAGCCAAATAATAAATATTATCCATCCATTAAGTAAAAGACCAACCCACACAAGTTGACTAGCTTTTTCCTCTCCCCATATTTCACTAATTAAATCAGTGCACAGAAATGTTAGTGGATATGGTAAGGCACCAACAGCTACAACTATTGGCCAATTGCCAATAGTACCAAGCGTTAAAAAGCGGCTTAGGCCAAGAATATTAAGCATTCCCATTGTACCTAGAAAAAGGCCAGCAAGAATAAGGAATGCAAGATCGCGGCGACGTTTAATTTTAAGGCTAACTGCGCTCATAATTTTAAAAGAAAGCTGTCGCGTTGATGAAAATCGGGATCTTTAGCATTGTGAGAAAGTGCCCAGTAGGATAAATTTCCATTTTTTTGTTTCAGGACGGCTGCAAAACCAAGTTCCATTTCTGAGTTTAATGGAATCTGGGGATCAAGCTCCACTAAAATTCCAACTGAAACACTATTAGCCATTTTCGAAATAGAAAAATTAAGGCTATGTTTATATTCGTCTTCCCTTTGACCATTACGATATGAATTAAATTTGTATATGTTCCAATTAGAATTAGGAGATATATTTAATTCCCAATAGAATGTCTGCGCTGGGATGCTCCAAAATGCTTCAAAACATGTATGTTTCCACAGGTAATCGCTCCGCACAGACCCTTCAGTAACAGTTGGAATTATTAAGTTATCTATGGGGCCTTCAATGCGATATCGGAGTTCTAATTTACTAGATATTCGTAATGCTTCGGCAGAAAGTTGTAAACCAACCAATTCATCAGGCCTGTTATGGGGCAGCAGTGAAGCTGATTGACTTATCATCTTAAATTCTCAATACATTCGCGGATTTCAAATTCTTGCATCTCAATACTTTTAGTCAAACTGAATTGAACAAGAGCTCTATCTAAATTATGGGATGGGTGATCCACTTTAAAATATATATTGCCTGCAAGGTAATCACTAAAGAAACGCATTCCCAATTCGAAGGGAATAAGCCTAATTGCATCGTAGAGATACTTGTAATCAGCTTCATTTAGTAATTTTTTTGTTTTACTAAGGTAGCCACTTAATAAGCGTTTACAGCTATCGATACAGAAAAAGACCTTGCTAAGATCATGTTCCTCCTCCCCAGCCGGGTTACACGCGGATCTAAGGCAATCACCAAGATCATAATGAATTAATCCAGTCATTAATGTGTCTAGATCTACCATGGCGATAGCTTGGTTTGTAATGTTATCGAATAAAAAATTATTTACCTTTGGATCGCCGTGAATCACTCTATGACACAATTCACCGCTGCAAATTGCATTATCTAAAATACCAACAATAGCCTCTCGCTCCTTAATGAAATTGATACAATATTGGGTTTTATCGCATGAATCTGCCACCATATAATTTGATACTTTTTTGTATTCTTGATGGTATTTAGGTGTAACATGAAAGTTATCAAGTGTTTTAATTAACTTCTTCAACGGAAAGCCATCCATTAATGAATGGAAAATACCTAATCCAATGCCAACCTCCTCAGCATCATCAGAGTTTCTAACCACATCTGTTGTGTAGGCTGAGCCTATATAGCTTGTCGCCCTCCAAAATTCATCTTGAATTCTATGCCAATACTGGTTATTATATCTTGATTTAAGTAATGAAGTAGTTCTCCAGTCTCTTTCCTCAATATTCCATGTTTCGCTTAAAAGTTTTAACTCAATATATTCCAGTGATACCTGCATGTTGCTAATTATAGATTCAGGGTTCTTAAAGACTTTGGAACTGATTTTTTGCAATACAAAATCTTGATGACCGGAATCCTTAAGCTTAACAAGATATGTGTCGTTGATATTTCCATTCCCTAATGGCACAACATCTATTATCAAGCTCTTATCTACAAATGCTTCGGCAATAGAAAATAAATATCTTTTTAAATCTTCTGTCATCAGTAGTTTTCACACTCCCAAATTTTGCTGCTGAACAGAAAATTTGCTCGCCCAGTGGTCCAGAGAAGCAGATGGCCACAAGTACGCTTGTATTTTCAGTATATAAGTACTATTATCTGATTGGATCAATTCCGCTCCCTCCTGCCTTTTCGGCCTTAACCAAAAATGTCTCCTTGCCAAACAGATCCAGCAGTAGAAGCCCTACGCAGGGCAAACCCCCGTAGATATATGGATGTAAAACCTGGACATTTCGCTGTGGTGGCAATGGCTGGTAGACCGTGGTTCATCGGACGTGTTGGAGAGGTGATCGACAAGCCTTATCGACGCATTCCGGCTTTTGTCCGGCTCATTAATGTAGATAGTGGTGATGTGGAGCAGGTGCCTGCTGCCTGGATTGTTGAGCTAATGGCTAGCAGGAGCTGATGTGGTTAATTTTCTGGTTGTGGAAATTGTGGAAATCATCTCCAATGGTTTTGATTCCATATCATTTACCAAAAAAGAGCTCCATGTT
>VFLB01000004.1 GCA_009914645.1 Synechococcaceae bacterium Bin_79_3 | reverse complement strand
CAACAATTGCGACAGGCCAAACCTTTACGGCGGCGGCGATAGGCAATTTTTTTACCGCAATGGCCGCAACAGGCCCACCAAGCAGCGGCTTGCAATGGCATGGGATAGCTGTGGCGCAAACTCACCTGAAAGTTTTTCTCAACAGCATTAATCGAAGCCATGCGGGCCCGGAATTGGGGGCCATGCACCTCTTTTAAAAGCAGAATCCGATCTACCCAGGCATGAATCATTTCGTGGCAAAGGGTGCTCAAGGTGGCCTCTGGCGGCAGGGGCACCAGCAGCGGCTGCGAAAGCACAATTTCACTCAGGTGAGGCCCAAAGCGATATAAACCAGCGCTACGACTGAGGCGGCCATCGCTCCAACGCAGTTGCAATGCTGGATTAACAAGCTGCCCTAAGGCGCTATCAAAATATTGACGATCCAAGCGATGGAACAGTGGCAGCAATGGTTCCAGGGGCATCGTTTGATTTTGACGCCTTGATTAAAACAACGCAACGGAACGCCGTCCTTCAGACTTAAGCGATAACGAGCTGCCACCGATGGATCTTGATTGGGCTGTTGTTCGCGCTTTAAGCAGCAAGCTGCTTTTAGCTGGTGCCGGCGCTTTACTTCTTTATTGGACCGTTAGTGCCGTAAAACTTGTAATTAGCGCCCGTGGTATCAATCCTCTACTGAAGCAGTTTTTTAATCAGATTGCCTCAGGGCGCGTTGATGCCGCCTACTTGCTCACTACCAAAAGCTATAGGCAGCATGTGAACCGGCAGCAGTTCATCCGCTTTTTAGCTGGGCTACAACTAAATAAATATCGCAACTTGAAATCAGGGCGCCCCAGAATTCAAGAGGGCCAGATCATGCTCACGGTGAAATTAAAAAGTGATGGCAAAGAAGAACTGCCATTGGATTTTATTTTTGTGAAATTAGAAGATAACTGGCGGGTAGAAAGGATCAACCGTTTGGATTCCTAAACAAAGTTCACTTATGGCACCCACTTCTGTTGCAGCACGGGCAGAAGAATTGCGGCGTTTGTTGATCCATGCCGCCCATTCCTACTACGTGCTGGATGCACCGGCACTAGAAGATGCCGTATACGACCAGCTCTATCGCGAATTACTCGAGCTAGAGCAGGCCCATCCTGAATTAAT
>VFLB01000112.1 GCA_009914645.1 Synechococcaceae bacterium Bin_79_3 | reverse complement strand
TTACCTTGAGCTACCTCGGGAGTGAACGTGCAATACCTAATTACAACGTAATGGGTGTTGCCAAAGCGGCCCTTGAAGCATCTGTGCGTTATCTAGCAGCAGAACTAGGCCCCGAAAAACAAGTGCGAGTAAATGCAATTAGCGCAGGCCCAATTCGCACCCTAGCAAGCAGTGCCATAGGCGGAATATTAGACATGATCCACAACGTGGAAGAAAAGGCCCCATTACGCCGCACAGTGAGCCAAGAAGAAGTTGGCAGCACCGCCGCATTTCTTGCTAGTTCATTGAGTTCAGGTATCACCGGCCAAACAATTTATGTTGATGCCGGTTATTGCATCACTGGGATGTGAGCTCGGCGTATCTAAAATAAATCAAGCATTTACAGAATCCAGCCAAGCAATTTCGCCGGAATCAAGATCGTAGTGACCTGTTTCTACAAGTAATGAACCAGATCTAACAAGATCTGTAAGTAATACGCTTGAATTCACTAAATTACGACCAGATTGCACCGCATTAGCCCGGCAGGCCTGATCCAATAAAATATCTTTTGCGCTCTGCTCCAGTTCAGATGTATGCCCCTGCAACACATCTGCAGCAAGCAATTGCATGCGCACCTGCCCCACAACCTGGCCTAGGGCAGGAGGCAAATTTGTGGAAAAATCAAGGGCAGCAGTTACCGCCCCACAGCGCTCATGGCCGAGCACAATAATTAATTTAATGCCTAAATGAGCCACTGCAAATTCCAATGAACCAATTGCAGCTGTAAAAACTGTGTTTCCGGCACTGCGAACAACAAATAAATCACCAAAGCCAGCATCAAACAACAACTCCACAGGCACTCGAGAATCAGCACAGGCGAGCACCGCTGCCATCGGGTGCTGCGCTGCAGCTACTTGCTGTAAACGCTCAATACTGGAGTGGGGATGAAGCGAATGGCCAGCCAAAAAGCGTTGATGGCCTTCTAATAATTTCTCAAATACTTGCCTTGGATTTTGAGGGAGATTTTCTTTTTGTTGCTGGAAAGTTGAAGTTACCATTAAAGACTTAAGTTAATTTAAATATCCTAACTAATCAAGTTTCATCTAGTTGGCCGCTGGTCTTACCTGGCGATGGGTTGCTTGCACTATTACCGAACGACGAAACCAAGGGGCAGGATTTAATCAATCTGCTTAGCTTGCAAGTTTTACTTGTCTGGACTGTTAATAGAGAGCTCAGATGATCTTTTGATTAAAGTTGCGCTAACAATGTTATTGGCGGCCTCGAGCCCATTCGCAATCAACCCCTACCAGCTGCCTAAACTTATTTATTAGATGTATTGTTTGGGCTTTTGGCTATTTATTATTTCTCCGCCTTGACGCAATGCATGATCCAGGCGGTGCTTTTATTGGCTTCATCTCCTTTATTGGATTTATAATTGCAGAACGGCTTGGCGCCTTCACCGAAAATCCATTTAAAGATGGGCTTTATGGTCTACCAATAAATCGCATCTGTGCCACGATAAGTGAAAATCTGCTTTCAATTGATCACCCGTTAAGCTTCACTGATCTGGACCTAACACCATGACAATTCAACGCATAGGCCAGGTGCATCGCGTTACCGGCGAAACAAATGTTCAAGTGCAGCTAAATCTCGATGGCACAGGCCAATGTGAGGTAGATAGCGGGGTGGCATTTCTTGATCACATGCTGCATCAATTAGCAAGCCATGGACTCTTAGACCTACAAATCAAGGCGACAGGTGATACCCATATCGATGATCACCACAGCAATGAAGATGTAGGCATAGCAGTGGGCCAAGCCTTAGCTAAAGCCCTAGGAGATCGACGCGGTATTCAACGCTTTGGGCATTTTGTGGCGCCCCTAGACGAGGCCCTAGTGCAGGTGGTTCTTGATTGCAGCGGCAGGCCCCATCTGAGCTATGGCTTAAAGATCCCGGCGGCTCGAATCGGTAGCTACGACACTGAATTGGTGAAAGAGTTTTTTGTAGCAGTAACAAATAATTCCGGCCTCACCCTTCATATCCGCCAGTTAGATGGTGTTAATTCCCACCATCTAGTGGAAGCATGTTTTAAGGCATTTGCAAGAGCTCTGCGGCTGGCGGTAGAGATTGATTTGCGCCGCGCAGGGGCCGTACCAAGCAGCAAAGGGGTTTTGGAACAGGCGGGCCAAGCCCCCACTTAACAGTCTGTTACGCGAAGATATCCGAGTGCCCGCTGAGCTGCTTCCTAATGACTGCTACCTATAACCGCACAGATTGGGCTAGCGCCTTTCGCAATGTGGGCCAAGAACTTAGCGATGTGCCGATAAAAGCCAGTAGTGGCAGCATTCCAGAAGCATTAATTGGCACCCTCTATCGCAACGGCCCTGGCCGACTAGAGCGGGGCGGGCAATGGGTGCACCACCCCTTTGATGGCGATGGCATGGTTACCGCGGTGAAATTTGATCGCCAAGGCGTTTCATTAACCAATCGCTTTGTGCGCACTGAAGGCTGGCTCGCTGAAGAAAAAGCAAACAAGGTTTTATATCGAGGCGTATTCGGCAGCCAAAAGCCAGGCGGGGTATTTGCAAATGCCTTTGATCTACGCCTAAAAAATATTGCTAACACCCATGTGGTGCAACTTGGTGATCAATTGCTGGCCCTTTGGGAAGCAGCCGAACCCCATGCCATGGATCCTGTAAGTCTTGAAACCAAGGGAATTTCATTACTTGATGGTGTTTTACGAGATGGGGAAGCTTTTAGCGCCCATCCCCGTTTTGATCCAGGTCACCATGGCACGCCAAGAATGGTCACATTTGGAGTGAAAAGTGGGCCGCGTAGCAGCATACGCCTGATGGAATTTGCAACAGTTGATGATCCAAGCA
>VFLB01000222.1 GCA_009914645.1 Synechococcaceae bacterium Bin_79_3 | reverse complement strand
GAGTAGTGGGGATTAAAAGCAGAGAAATTTATGAAACCCCTGGGCTGCTGCTTTTGATTCGCGCCCATCAAGAATTAGAGAGCCTCACCTTGGCGGCTGATGTATTGCGCACAAAACGCCAATTGGAAAGCCAGTGGGCTGATTTGGTGTATCAGGGGCTTTGGTATGGCCCCTTAAAAGAAGCGATTGATGCCTTCATTAACTGCAGCCAGCGCACCGTGAATGGCAAGGTGCGACTGAAATTACATCGCGGCAACGCCATAGTGGTGGGCAGAAGCAGCAGCAGCAACAGTTTGTATGTGCCAGATATGGCTACCTACGGCGGGGAGGATCAATTTGATCACCGCGCTGCCGAAGGTTTTATTTATGTGTGGGGTCTTCCCATCCGGCTGTGGGCAGCAGCCCAACGTCGCAACGGCCCCCGCGGATAACCCGCAGCAGAGGAGGTAGCGGTAAAGCCCTTTGGGGTATTGGCGGACGCCGCTCTGGGAAACGCAGCCGCACCTCCCCGGGTTGGGGCATCAAGCGCTCAACTTGCGCGCGCAATCTTTCATTTTCAGCGATCAAGAGTTGTTGTTGATCTAAAACCGGTTGAAGCCGCTGTTCAAATTTCCGCTCAAAAATTCCAGGAAGCTCCTCCAGCAGTGCTTCCAATTCCTGCAATTGAGCGTTGGTTTGTTCACGCTCTAAATCTCTACGCACATCACTGGCATGGGGTTCCAACTCCTCAAGCCAGCGTGGCAGCGGGTCTTGTTCCACTGGCCACTTTGCCTGCATGCAGCCTCGTTGTTCTGCGCGACCCTATCGGTGCAAACAGCACCTAGCAAGCCTTGACACTGCTTAATCGTTGTCGCTCGCACCTGGTGCAGCAGCAGCCATCAGATCACGATCTTGGCGTGGAGCGCTGGTTTCCATAGGCGCTACAGGGGTGGTGCTGCGTCCTAAGGAGCTGTGTTGACCGATGTATTTAACGGTGAGATACCTGATCACGTCTTCACTGAGGCGCATTGCCCGCTCAAGGGGGCCCACCTGCTTGCCATCACCGCTGTAGTTCAGTTGAACGTAAACACCCTCGCGGTTTTTACCGATGTTGTAAGCCAAGCGACGCTTGCCGCGCTGTTGGTTATCGATGATCGTGCCACCGTTTTCGATAACGAGATCGCGATATTTGTTGGTGTGGGTTTCAACCTCATCTTCCGCAATATCTGGGCGGAGGATATACATCGTTTCGTAATTGGGCCTTTCGCTCATGGTGCCTTTGGGGTGAACCCGAACCTGTAGTTCGGAGGCTATTTCCAGCTATTCGCCGGATCTATCAGCTTACAACTGCATCCGCACCGCTTCTGAAATGGTTGGTAGATCCGCCTCTTTACCCCTAAGGCACTGCAGCAGGGCATAGAAAAGCACTGCGATGAAGCCGATAAAAATTGTGTTGTTCAAGGTGCGCAGCACAATGCTGTCGCCAAGGGGTGAAAGCAGCACCCGAAAGCCGATCGATAAAACTGATAATAAAACATCTAGCAAGATTGCCTGCAGGGCATTGAAGCGCAGGTAGTGGGGCACTTTCGGGTTTCGCACCACCGCTAAATACAACACTAAAAACAAAACTAAGCCGCCAAAAGGCACGATTTGTTGCAGCAGTAAAAAAGGAAGAGCCGGCAACTGCAGCCAGATCAGCCAGGGAAACACTGAAATAAGTGCACTGCCAAAAGGCAAGGCATCACCCCAGGGGAATAGGTAAAAGAGCACAGCCAGCAAGCGCTGCCAAGGGGGTATTTGATTCATCTCACCAAGTTAGGGTTTTTGCTGCTTTAGGGCTTGTTCAACGGCGTTAGCCATTTGCTTTAGGGGCATTTTTGGCAGCCCAGTCCAGAGTTTTAGGGCGGCTGCGCCCTGTTGCACCAACATCTCCAGCCCGTCTTGGCAGGCCAGGCCCAAGCTGGCAGCCTCTTTCAATAAGCGAGTGGGCCTAGGGGTGTAAACAACGTCGTAGATCAAGGCATTGCTTGGTAGTAAGGCAAGTTGCTCCAGGCTCAAGGGGCTTTGCTGCTGCCATTCCCCCATACCTAGAGGGGTGCCATTCACTACTAAATCCACGTGGGGCAGCCATTGCTGCAATGGGGTTTCCCAAGGCAACAATTCAAGGGCTGGTGCCCAGTGGCCCACTTCATTTTTTAGATGTTCCAGTTTTTCCATAGTTCTGCCCCGCAAAAGCACCCGTTTAAAACCCAGCTCGAGGCAGCTGCGCAGCACTGCCCGCACCACCCCGCCAGTACCTAGCACCAGTGCTGTGGCGCCAGGGCGAAAACGAGCTTCCAGCGGAGCAAGAAAACCGCCCCAATCGGTGTTGGTGCCATGCCAACCCCCTTTGCCATCAGGCACTAGGCAATTCACGGCCCCCAACTGTTTGGCAATGGGGTCGATGCTGCTAACAAGATTTGCAATTGTTTCTTTATGGGGAATCGTGACGCTTACGCCACGGCAACCAATTGCAGCTAATCCTTGCACCGCTGCTGAAAGATCTTCTGCTGCAACTTTTAAAGCTAAATAACGCCAGTTCAAGCCCAGTTGCGCTAGTGCAGCGTTGTGCATTACAGGCGAGAGAGAATGGCTGATGGGATTACCAATAACCGCCAGTAATGCGGTGTGGCCATCGATTGGGCTTGGGTGGTTAATGGTTTTGCTTGGGTAATGGTTTGTTTTAGCCATGGTTCGGGAACCACACCTCGTCGGGATGGACCCCTGCTGCCGAGGATGCAACAAGTTTGAAACGTTTTGCAAGGAGTTTCTATGGGAAAAGTTGTTGGCATCGATCTAGGCACAACCAATAGCTGTGTTTCGGTGATGGAAGGTGGAAAACCCACCGTGATCGCTAATGCAGAGGGCTTTCGCACCACTCCTTCCGTGGTGGCTTACACCAAGAACCAAGATCAACTAGTGGGCCAAATCGCTAAACGCCAGGCGGTGATGAATCCGGAAAATACTTTTTATTCGGTAAAACGTTTTATCGGTCGCCGCGTTGATGAGATAAATGAAGAAGCTAGTGAAG
>VFLB01000201.1 GCA_009914645.1 Synechococcaceae bacterium Bin_79_3 | reverse complement strand
GAAACCACGCTTTGCGCCACTGCCCCATCGACTTGATTTCCTGGGCCTGATCTCTCCAGATTGTTTTTGCAAGGGCTCCCACTCCAGGTACCCCTATATCAAATACATACTCGCTCATTAACAATGCGCCCGTGTGGTGCTGCTGCATTGCATCTAACCAGCGCAAATCGTAAGTGGCACCGGCAGGACCCACCTCGTGATTGTGGGCACTGTGATCAAGATTCTTGGGATCAACATTTTTTTGTTCAACATTCTTTGCTGGAGAATGATTTTGGTGCTGGTGATGTTGATGCTGGTTTTGCTGCGCGTTTAATTGATTAGGAAAAAATATATTAACAAAAACAAGCAAAGAGAGTGCGTGCCAAGAAAAGCGCATAGAAAGATGTATTATTGGGATATTCTCATCATAGCTCTATTGGATTCATGCTGCTAAATCTCAAGGAAAGAATTCAATCTTTACGGATGCTGGCTGGCTTAGCAAAATTTTTAAAGCACCCAGATAGCCTTGATAGTGTTTTTTCGATTGCAAGTAGCGTTCAAAACAGCCCTATGGCTACACAAATGGGGCGTCACCTACTTGCCCAACCAGGTCTTAAAGCGATGCTGCAAGAAAATTGGCGGCCAGCCACAATTGATCTCGATGCCCTTGAATCATTACCGGAAGAAAGCCTTGGCCACACTTACGCAAAGCAATTAAAAGCCCAAGGTATAACACCAGCTTCGCTAATTGATCCATCACCAATAAAGAATGAAAGAGATTTTATTATTCATCGTTTGCGTGAAACCCACGACATCATGCACGTTTTAACTGGATTTGGTATCGATGGCGCTAGCGAATTGGGCCTGCAAGCATTTAACCTCGCTCAAAATCGCTCGCCATTAGCGGTGATGCTGATCTTTGGTGGAATGCTTAATTGTTTGCAAAAAGATACCGCCTTAGAGCCACTACTAAAAGCTCTCAGCCGCGGTTTTGAACTAGGGCTTGCAGCAAAATGTGTAATTAGTTACAAGTTAGAAGATAACTGGGAGCGCCCTTTGAGCGAATGGCGCCAAGAACTAAATATAATTATAACAAATAATAATTAACTATTTGATAATTACTGGGCAGATTATTGGGAAATTGCCTCTTTGCTTGCTTTCAACGGGGCTGGCGGGACTCGAACCCACGGCCTACGGTTTAGGAAACCGTCGCTCTATCCGGCTGAGCTACAGCCCCATTCCTGTCATTATCCCCTTCGGCTTACATTGAAACAAGGAAAGCAGGCGAGGTGGTCGCAATCGGAGTTGCCTGCAGCTGCCGGTTGAGGAAAGTCCGGGCTCCCCAATGGCCAGGCTTGCTGGGTAACGCCCAGTGCGGGCGACCGTGAGGAGAGTGCCACAGAAACATACCGCCGATGGCCCCTTGGGGATCAGGTAAGGGTGCAAGGGTGCGGTAAGAGCGCACCAGCAGCATCGAGAGGTGCTGGCTAGGTAAACCCCGGCTGGGAGCAAGGCCCAGGAACCATGGTTGGCCATTAACCGGTTCCGCTAAAAGTGCGCCGCTCGAGGCCGTTGGTAACAACGGTCCCAGATAGATGATTACCCCGGGCAATGGTGCGCCTTTGCTTCGGAACAGAACCCGGCTTATGTCCTGCTTTCCCCCCAATCAAGCCCTGTTGCAATTCCTGCATTGCCAGGGTCTTAAGCCGTTAAGCCAAGATCTCGCCCCTTTAGAAGAAGCCCTTTGCCACAGCAGCACCGGCAAAGCCCGCAACCATGAAAAACTTGAATTCCTTGGTGATGCAGTGCTACGGCTGGCCTGCGCTGAATTCCTCGATCGCCACAACCCTCAATTAGCTGTTGGTGAACGCTCCCATCTAAGGGCTCAACTTGTAAGTGATCGTTGGTTAGCGGAACTAGCAGAATTACTAGAGCTAAAAGCTTTAATCCAACAAGGACCATGTGCCTTAGGTGATATCGCTGCTCAAGCCACAATCGGTGCTGAATGCTGTGAAGCTCTCATAGGCGCTATTTATCAATGTTGGGGCGGCAGCAACGGCGGCCTTGATGTTGTGCGGGAGTGGCTTGCACCCCATTGGCAGCGCAGTTGCTTAGCCCTCGAAGCCGATCCAAATCTGAACAATTGGAAATCTGCCTTGCAGGAATGGAGCCAAGCGGCTCTGGGGGAATTACCCGATTATCAAAGCGAAGAACGCAACCCCAGCCATGGCAATCCCGAACGGTTTTTTAGCCGTGTATTTCTCAAGCAAAAGCTTTATGGCCAGGGGCTTGGGCCGGCGCGCCGCGATGCTGAACAACAAGCTGCAAAAGCTGCGCTAGCCAAGATCAAACCGCAACTTCGCTAAGGGTTTTAAGCGGAAACGTAACAAGTTTGTCCCAGTTTCCCCCTTCAAATAAAACCGCCGCATTGCTACCACTAATGCGTTGCACGAAACCTTGATAACCGTTGTAGATCGAGCAAGGATCTTTAATCCGCACGGTGCTGCCGGGAAGGATCATGGGAAGAGTGTCTATAAACCAGCTGTGTTCAGATTAGCTGTGAAGCAATGAGCAAGGAATTCATCGTGGTGGGCCAGGTGGTGGCAGCCCAAGGGCTTAAAGGTGAGGTGCGCATACTGCCCGCCACCGATTTCCCAAGCCGTCTGGTGGATCCAGGCCCAAGGTGGCTGCAGAAACCAGGTGCCGCAATCCAAAGCCT
>VFLB01000055.1 GCA_009914645.1 Synechococcaceae bacterium Bin_79_3 | reverse complement strand
GCAGATCTTCGTTGCGCCAAATTGCAAGGGGCCATGTGTAGGGGGGCACGTTTTACCGGGAGCCAACTGAATCAGGCAGATTTCCGTGGTGCCGATCTCAGCGATGCTGCTCTTGATGGCGCTGAAAGCATTGAGGGTGCGGATTTTTCTTTTGCAACAGGCATAGAAAATATCGCTTCCGAATTGCTACGTCGCCCATATAAGGAACTCGACTGCTGGAATCCTCTAACAAGAAGCACCACCAGGGTAAGCCTGGAGCGGCATCTCAAGGATTACATCGGCAAAAGTTGAGCTATATAAAGTTGGACTCCATAAAAGGCTTTCTCATCAGATGATGGTGAAGACCAGTTGTTTTACTCATCGATGCCCTTCGGTCCTGCCTCGCGCTTAGGAGTAGAGCGCTTTGATAGCGATTCCCCCTACGAAAATTTTTCCGGGGATCCAGATGCAAGCAAAGTAGAAGTGATCAATGCCGTATACAGGCAGGTGATGGGCAATGCCTATGTGATGGATAGTGAGCGGCAACTGGTGGCCGAGTCGCAATTCAAGCTCGGCGAAATAAGTGTTCGTGAATTTATCCGCAGAATTGCCAAGAGCGAGCTGTATCAAAGCCGTTTCTTTGATGCCTGCTCCAGATATCGCTATATCGAACTGGCCTTCCGCCATCTGCTCGGGCGAGCACCAGCCAGTTTTCAAGAGATGCGTGTTCATGCCGAACGCCTGGATTCCCTTGGCTATGGGGCAGACATAGATAGCTTCCTTGATTCGGATGAATACCAAAATACATTTGGTGAATACACCGTTCCGTACCAACGCGGCTGGAAAACAGAAAGCTGCAGCACTATGCAGGAATTTGGCTGGAGCTTCCAGTTACTAAGGGGCAATAGCAGCAGCAGCCTTAAAGGAGATCTTGCCGGAATTAGTTCAAGGCTAGGGGGAGCTGTTTACCAAAACCGTCCGTTAGCAGTAATTGCACCTTCCTCTGCTGAAACACAAGGATGGAGCTTCCGGCCGGCTACAAATCTGCAGGATGCAGCCACAAGGCTTGGTGCAGGCGCTGTTGGGCGGATGTATCGAATTAACGTAACTGGATATAGGGCCAATAACATTCGCCCTATATCGCGCTATATAAAATCAAACAGGGTATATTTCGTGCCTTACGAAAAGCTTTCGCAAGAATACAAACGGATACATAAAGAAGGCGGTGTGATCTCCAGCATTACCCCCATGTGAACTGGCGAGCACAAGCATCTAAATAGACTTACCAAACAACACAATTCACCTATCAAACGAGGTTACCAAAATGACAAACAATCAAGCAAAATCAGAATTATTTGGAGGAAATATGCTCAATGAAGGCCCAGTTGCCTTCACTCGTAATCGCATGCCTTCAAATAAAGCAGCTCTTACAGATAGCAACTTTCGTGACAACGGACGAGTAAGCTTTGACAAATTCAATAGAAGTGACCAAGATCAATTGTTAACTGCTATAAACGCAGCATACAGACAGATATATGGCAACGCACATGTTATGGAGAATGAGAGATCCCCAGAGCTAGAAGCCCAACTTTGCGATGGATCTCTAACCGTTCGAGATTTTGCACGTGCACTTGCAAAAACCACCTTTTATAAAGCACGATTTTTTGAATCCGTAGCACCACAACGCGGAATTGAGCTAAATATTCAACATCTTTTGGGCCGGCCACCAATTAATCAAGCAGAGATGTCTGCTCACATTTCACTGCTCGCTAGTTCAGGGCATGATGCAGTAATCGATTTTATTGTCGATTCACAGGAATATTCCAAAGCGTTTGGCGGAGATACAGTTCCCTATAAGCGGTCTTGGAAATCTGAAGCAGGAATACCGGTAAACAGTTTCGCAAACATGGCCGCACTAGAACGCAGCTTTGCAACAAGTGATAGTGCAGTTGGTAATAAAAGTCAAATCTCCAGCACACTTGCTGTTGGAAAAGTTCCATATATTAAAATACCAGCGCAAGTATATGCATCAAATAGCATATCTTCAAGTAAATCAGGCATTAGGCTTGATTATTCTTCAGCGCAAGGCAACAAAACAGCTGGTATCTTTACCCCTCTGCGCAACGATATATATGTGGGGTTTGGCCTAGGACAAAGAGAGCAAGAAGTGTTCCAAAGAAACACTGGCGACTCAACTGATCAAATCAATGCGCTTATTCGAGCAACATACAAACAAGTAATGGGCAACCCGCATCTGATGGAAGCTGAAAGAGCTCTGTCAGCTGAGAGCAAATTCACAGAAGGCTACCAAAGCACTCGTGAATTCGTTAGAGCTATTGCATTATCACCAGAATACGTAAAAAGATTCTTTGAAACAAATGCTCCCTATAGGTTCATTGAACTTAATTTCAAGCATCTTCTTGGTAGAGCACCAATCTCACAAGCAGAAATAAGTTTACATACTCAAATACTAGCAAATGATGGATATGAAGCTGAAATCAATAGCTATATTGATAGTAACGAATACCAGGCAACATTCGGCGAGGATACTGTTCCCTATATGCGCATACTTAGTGAAAAAGGCCGCTCACAGTTGGCATTCAATCGTCACTTGTCATTAGCAGAGGGCTATGCAGCAAGCGATTCTGTTCTAAGTTCTTCAGCCTTGGTGAATTCGATTGGAACAGGCGGCGTACCAAGTGGATGGCGCAACACTACCGTAAGAATTAATCGTAATAGCGCTATTTCTGGTGTATCAGACCCAACCAAGAAAAGATTTAGAATTAACGTGCAAGCACAAGCTGCGGCTGCGCGGCAAAGATCTGCTAACTCAACTTACATAGTAAGTGGCAAGGACATGTCAACCCAAATTAAATATATTCTATCGAGAGGTGGTCGCATAGCATCCATCACTGAAATAATGTAATTAGATCTAGGAATAAAAACCAAAAACAAAACCCAAATTCTCAATCCCATGAACAACGTTCTTACACTCACAACAAAAGCAAATCAAGATACTAGCCAAGCTGCCAACATAATCAAAGCTGCCTATCGGCAAGTTTTTGGCAACAGGTATTTAATGGAATTGGATGTATGCACATCAATTGAATCTCTCTTCATGAATGGAGATTTAACAGTGCAAGGCTTAGTTACTGCGCTTGCGCAATCTGAAAGCTATAGACGTCTATATCTAGAGACAAATAGTCCTTACCGTTTTGTAGAACTTAATTTCAAGCATTTACTGGGGCGCCCGCCTAATAATCAGCAGGAAATAAGCGATCATGTTATGAGGCTTGCCGAGGAGGGTTTTGAATCAGAAATTGCAAGCTACACATATAGCGCTGAGTATTTGAATTGCTTTGGAATTAATACGGTTCCATACACAAGAACTAATATTTCAATTTCCGGTCAAAAAACGATCACCTTCAACAGAACCAAGGCCTTTGACCCTGGATATGCTGGATTTGATGGCAGCAAGAGAGCAACTCTGCTCACAAGTATTGCTGCTAACACAAACCCAGCCGGGATGAATGTACGTAAATCCGCTGG
>VFLB01000072.1 GCA_009914645.1 Synechococcaceae bacterium Bin_79_3 | reverse complement strand
GCGGCTTTGTGGGCTAAAGGGTTTTGCCCATAAGAAAGCGTTCAAAGGCAATTCCACCAATCAGCAAGTGTTCTTTCTGCTCTGTAATCCAGCCGAGGCTTTCAAAGAGGGGCTGGCTGATGTAGCTCGCCTCGGTGCGTAGTTGCCTAACCCCTTGCTTAATGGCCTGTTCCTCTAATGCTTGTAGTAATTGTTTGCCACGGCCTTGGCGATGTGATCTAGCTCGGCAGTAAAGCAATGCCACCCGATCTGCTGGATACAGCACAGCAAAAGCTTCTATTGCTGTTTCGCTGCAACTCACCAACCCAAAACCTTCCTGCAGGGTTTTATCAAGCACACCAGGCAGGAGAGCAACAGCAGCCCAGGCATCAAGTTGAGCCTTGCTGTAGATCTTTTCTGGCAAGTTCAGCACAGCATCTACATACACCTCCCGAGCAATCCCCTGATCGAGTAGCAACATTGGCCTGATTGGCCATTTGTTGGAAATCACTGTTGGCTTCTTTCGTTATCACCAGCCTATCTACTAAACCAATTAGCAAACCTGCGGCAAAAGGTTTTCAAATCTGTCATTTGTTTGGTATGTTTTTAAAGTAATCAACTTCTTCTACTACTCATGCTCATCGGAAATGACCTTTTAACGAAGGTGCGCGATCTTGGCGACGCCAGTAAATCAGATATCGTTCGTGCCTGTGGATATGTGTCCACTAAGAAAGATGGCGGCGAGCGTTTAAATTTCACAGCTTTCTACGAGGCTTTATTGGAGGCTAAGGGCGTTGAAATTGGTGGTGCTTCCGTTGGTAAAGGCGGTCGCAAGCTCAGCTATGTGGCCACTGTTCAAGGAAATGGCAATCTGCTTATAGGTAAGGCCTACACAGCGATGCTGAACCTGAAACCCGGTGATGAGTTTGAAATTAAGCTAGGCCGCAAACAAATCCGTTTAGTGCCAGTGGGTGGTGAGGATGAAGGCGAAGAGTGATTAATAGGTTCTTAATCCTTCTAATTAGCGCCTAAATTAAAGGCCTTCTGCAGTTGCACCCCGTTAACTTCCAATTGGATCACATCCAGTTGAGCTGTTGGCGGGGTTGCTGCTTTCATGTCCATATTGCTTATCGCCCCAAGTGGCCTTGCCGCATCGCCTTTTTTTCTGATCTTCACATTTGCGCAAACACTCTTTGGTGTAAGGGCAGGATTAAAGCCCCCCATGCCGTTACGCGTACTAACTTTTGCTGGCAACACAGATAAAGCAACAAGCTGGCCGGCGTCGTATCCAGCTGCTTCAACAGTTCCAGGTTTGTAACCAAAACGTTTTTTGAAATCCAGCTCAAAACTTTTCCAGCCTGGCCCCTTGCTTGCTTCTGCTACTCCAATTTGCACCTGCTTGCTGAGTGATTTTGGCGGAAAATTCCAAGCTAAGCGCATATCTTGTGGCCAGGTTTGAGCCTGCACCGCGAGCGTTAATTTACTGTTTTGTGGGCTCATTACCACCAAGGCTGCCGGTTGAAACCACTCAGCATCAGACACTAGTAATTGCAAATCTTTTGGTTTGTTTGGATCAATCAGGCGGGCCTTTAAATCAGTGCCAAGTAAAACGCCCCCATTTAGGCGCATGCTTTCCAAAAATCGATCTGCCAATAGTTGCTGTTCGGCACTGCCATCACTAATCAAGAAGAAGCTTCGCAGGTTGGCTTGAACCATTGCTTTTACAAGGGAATCAATTTCTAGGCTGCGGGCCGGACTAACCGGCCAGAGTTGATCTGAGCCACGGCGGCTTGCTAATTGCTGCAATGAAGCCCCCCTTTGCAGCGGCAGAATTATTTGTCGTTGCTCTGAAGCTGCCAATAAGCCAGTTTCTACTAAGGGTGTTGCGGGTGGAGCAAGCAACAAGGGAGGTAATTTGCGTTTGCTTAATTGCTTTGCTGGATCGCTGCCAGGTTTTATCCAACCAATAGACCACTGAGTTGAGGGGGCACCACATAACTGGCTTTGTTCTTGGGCCAAGCCAAACCCACGCCTTAGGCCATCCCCTAAACCTGCAATTGCTCCCTCGCTTGGAAGCAGAATTAAGGCATTTCCAGCTAGCGGTTCAGATGCCACAAGGCTTTGACTGCCAAGAAGTGCTGCCAATACGCCCACTATCTGCAGCGCAGCAAAATTTTTATTGGTGGTCATGACGCATACCGTCCAACCCATGGAGGTTAGAGCTTGTTTTTGCTTACGCTTAGCCAATCGAATATAGGATTTTTGTGAAGCGTGTTGTGTCAGGCTTTCGATCTGCTTTCTTGGGCGCAGCAGCTTGCTTGCCCCTTCTTCTTTCTGGATTGCCGTTAAGGGCAATACCCGAAGCTGATGCCCTGAGGAAATTAGCCGTTATCCCAGTTTTTCTAATTACTAATGATCAAGGCGCTCCAATTCCAATTCCCCAGAGTGATAAAAATTTACTCTTGCCGATGTTCCTCGATCAAGCTAAAGCCTTAAAGGAATTGGATGCTTTTAATAAGGCAAATCCAACTGCTAAAGCACGGGTAACACCAATACCGATGAATTTAGCTAACGATAAAGTAAACGAGATTAATAAAACTCTTACTGATAAAAAACTTGTAGCTCCTGTTATTAGTTCAGATATTGATATGTCGAAGGCTGTTGAGCTGCTACGTAAGCAAGGTGTTAGCGAAAAAGATATTAATGAAGGTCTTTCGGTGCCAGTATTCTTCTCAAAACCTTTCATAACAGTAAATACTCCCAAGGGGACAAAGGCTGTTTTCTTCCTTTCTTATAACGATGCGGCGGCTGCGGCTGCAAAAATAACAGGAACTAAAGTTGAGTTGTTAGCTGCAGATCTCACTGTTGCTTTGGGCAGGATGATTGAAACAAAAACTGATGAATTCGTTTTTTACCCAACTCCGGCATTTTTCAAATTGATGCAGGAGCAAGGCCAGTCTGGCGCTAAAAAACCGTAAACAAAACTTTTAATTATTATCTTCAACATCTGGTTTATTGCTACCATCTGGCAACAATTGAGCTAATATCCCCCCTAACATAAGAGCACCACCAAGGCTGTAGGCCACTGTTTGATTTGTTTCGCCGCCCCAAAGCCCGGCACTTATAAAAGCTGCGCCAAGTAGTAGGCAAGGCACTAAAACAATACCCTTAGCTGTGCGATTAAGGCTCATTTTCTTAGGTGGGTTTGATTTTGTTAATGCACGTAGAACTAATTGTAGCCAACTGCTGCTCTACTAATAGAGTAGTTAAATCCGAATCACTGTCTAAGGCTCTCACTCTTGCGAGTAACAATCCTTCTTCGCTGCCGATTGGCATTAAATTAACGCGTTGGCGCCTTGGCAGCGTTTTGCGCAGGAAATCAATGGCAGCTTTTTCTTTGCCTGGTTGGATTTCTGCGCATGCGAGGCGAACGCTATAAGTTCGATTTTGATCACCAATCAGTAGTAGATCTGCTTCTCTTACCTGTAGCACTTCAGCAGCTGATACAAAGCTTGGCACTTGCAGTAAACAAGTAATTAG
The DNA here is from genome assembly GCA_009914645.1 of Synechococcaceae bacterium Bin_79_3. Classification (GTDB taxonomy): domain Bacteria; phylum Cyanobacteriota; class Cyanobacteriia; order PCC-6307; family Cyanobiaceae; genus Synechococcus_D. The sequence continues at coordinate 12,029 of VFLB01000072.1, read as the reverse complement.
TAAAAGAACATGCACAAACGAAAGACAAAACCAATTCATGTAAAACCTATATCCTTTGCTATTATCGTCTATTGCTTGAAGTGCTGTGGCAGCTGAATGGCATCAGCCTAATTTTTATAAAGTTTCTAGCGGCAGTTCATTTCGTTTGGCCGATCAAGACCCAAACTTTACAGGTAACTTAAAAGATAAATCTGCCTCAAATGAACTCCTTCTTGAGGGGGTTCAACAGCTAGCGAAATTCCAGGATCTTCTCTACGCAGATGCACGCTGGGGCGTATTAATAGTGCTTCAAGCAATTGATGCTGCGGGAAAAGATTCAACTATTAAGCATGTTATGAGTGGGGTTAATCCTCAGGGGGTAAGAGTACATAGTTTTAATCATCCTTCCGTTGATGATTTGCGTCATAATTGGTTGTGGCGCTACAATCTAAGGCTCCCACAAAGAGGGGAAATTGGTATATTTAATCGTTCCTACTATGAGGAGGTGCTTGTAGTTAAGGTTCATAATCTTGTAGCTAATCAATCCTTGCCCGATTCACTTTTAGGGCCTGATATATGGAAAAATCGCTATGAAGACATTAATGCATTTGAGAAACATCTTTTTCGCAACGGTATTATCCTACTTAAATTTTTCTTGCATATCAGCGCTGATGAACAACGCAAACGTTTCTTAAAGCGCCTGGAGGCCCCTGAAAAAAATTGGAAATTTTCGTTTAGCGATTTAGAGGAAAGGCGCTACTGGGATGATTATCAAAATGCTTTTGAGGCAATGCTTCAAAATACAAGCACCAGCGATGCTCCTTGGTATTGCGTACCAATGAATAATAAATGGTTTGGTCGTTTGATAATTACAAAAACTATTAACGCTGCTCTTAATGATTTAAAACTCCGCTATCCACTGCTAACAAAAGATCAGAATGAGGCTCTGGCTAAAGGTAAAAAATTATTATCCTGAACCTATAATTTTATAGGCGCTCGCCACAATTTGAACAACAGATATGTTCACTTGGATTTGAATGGCCGCAGTTACCGCAGTTACGTCTTTCACTTAGGGCTAGTTCAGGATGGCTTGGTAACCCAACCATTTGGGCATTGCTCTTGCCGGGCGGCACCATTGGGTAACAATTTTCATTTCGGCGTACTTTTACATCCACTAAAACTGGTCCTGGGTAATCAAATGCTTCCTGCAGGCTGCTGCGCAGTGCTTCCCGGTTAGTTATTGCCATACCCTTAATTCCAAAAGCTTCAGCAAGTGCAGGGAAATCTGGCATGCCTTTGCTCATATCAGAGGCGGAATAACGCTCGTCATAAAAACTTTCCTGCCATTGGCGAACCATACCTTGCCAGCCATTGTTTATTATTATCAACTTAACTGGTAGTTGATATTGAGCAAGCGTTCCCAGTTCCTGAATATTCATCAGCACACTGGCATCACCAGCAACGCAAATTACTTGTTGGCCTTCCAATGCTGTTTGAGCTCCAATAGCTGCAGGTAGGCCAAAACCCATTGTGCCAAGCCCACTACTACTAATCCATTGCCGCGGACCGTTGTTTAGATATTGAGCAGCCCACATTTGATGTTGCCCAACATCAGTAGTTACAGTTGCATTGGGAGCAAGATCTCGCAGCGCAAGCATCACTTCTTGTGGGGCAATTGCACCAATTGGTTCGGGAATATTAAGTGGATAATTTAGTTTCCATTCATTGATACGCTCTAGCCAAGCTGCGGTGCGGAAGCTTGCTTGCTCTTGATCAGATGCATTTAAAAGCGCCTGCAAAGCAAGCTTTACATCAGCCACTATTGCAACATCTGGGCAGCGGTTTTTACCAACCTCAGCAGCATCAATATCAATATGAATTACCCTTGCCCTAGGGGCAAAACTATCAAGTCTCCCTGTGACCCTGTCATCAAATCTTGCCCCGGCTGCGATTAACAAATCACAATCAGTTACAGCAAAGTTTGCATAGGCAGTGCCATGCATCCCAAGCATTCCCACCGCTAATGGATGGTTTTCGTTGAAGCTGCCCTTGCCCATTAAAGTTGTAGTAACGGGAAGTTGGAAGCGTTCCGCTAAAACTTTGAGTTCTGCATGGGCGCCGGCGCTGATGCTGCCTCCTCCCACATAAAGCAGCGGACGCCTTGCCTCACGAATCAATTCCAGAGCTTTCTCAACGCTGGCCAGTTTTGGTGCTCGAGGTAACTGGAAGCCAGTTGGCACCACTGAGCCTGGATCTACTGGTACGTAATCAAAAAGCTCTATCCCAACATCTTTAGGCACGTCAATCAAGACAGGCCCTGGGCGTCCGCTTGAGGCGATCAAAAAAGCTTCTGCCACGATTCTGCCGATCTGAGCCGGATCCCGCACCACCCAGGAATGTTTAACGATTGGAAGGGTGATTCCAAAAATATCTGTTTCCTGAAAGGCATCAGTGCCAATGGCTGGTCGTGGCACCTGGCCTGTGATTACAACCATCGGCACAGAGTCCATCTGCGCTGTAGCAATGCCTGTTACAAGATTCGTTGCACCAGGGCCAGATGTGCCAAAACAAACTCCCACTTTGCCGGTGGCTCTCGCATAAGCATCGGCTGCGTGAGTTCCCCCCTGCTCATGGCGCACCAATAGGTGTTTAAGCCAGCCCCGTTGCTCTGCTAAGTGAAGTTCGTCGTAGATCGGCAGGATTGCTCCACCGGGATATCCAAAAATGTGTTCAACCCCATGGCGATGCAGTGCATCCATGAGGGCATAAGCGCCGCTCACCTTGCCTGGCACCTGCAGGGACACTGTGGCTTGGGAAGCTGTAGTGATAGTCACGGCAGCACCAGTTAGCTGTTCATTGGTTTATTAACTTAGTTGGCGAAGGGCCCTTATGCCTTTGCTCATAGCAGACCCATGTTGTGCAGCGGTCCGTGGCCGCTGAGGAGCTCCAGTAAAAATGCAGAAAAGCCGAGCATTGCAAGCCTGCCGTTCCACACCTCAGAAGTGTTGTTCCAGCCCCACACCCATTTTTCCTGGGGATAAAGCTTGGTGCGCGCCGGTAGCGCAGCAGCTAGTTCCAGATTCACTTCAGGACCTGCCATAGAAGTTTCAACCAGATCCGCAAGACAGGCAATAAAGGTTGGATCGGTATCAAGGGCAGGCACCCTGCGGAAATTACTTACCCCTGCTTCAGTTGCTATTTCTCGATACTCGATATCTATTTCTTCCAGGGTTTCAATGTGTTCACTTACAAAGCTGATAGGCACCACCACAAGTTCTTTAACTCCAGCAGCCCCCAGATCCTCTAGGGCTTCTTCTGTGTAGGGCTGCAGCCATTCCACCGGGCCCACCCTGCTTTGGTAAGCAAGGGTCCATGGGTTGCTGCGATCAAGGGTTTCCATTATCAGCCGCGCACAATTTTGGATCTCGCTTTGATATGGATCGCCCGCCTCTTCCACATAACTTTTAGGAACCCCATGGGCACTAAAAAACACATGGGCTGTGGCTGGATCTATGCAGGCATCTAATTCTTTAATTATTAATTGCACCATCGCTTTGAGGTAGCCAGGATGGTCGTACCAACTGCGAATTGCCCGCAGCGGTAATTGGGCGAAATCGGCATCTGCTTGTTGCAGCCGCTGTAATTCCCGAAAACTGGAACCGCTTGTGCTAATTGAAAAATGAGGGTAGAGAGGCAAAACCACTACCTGATCAATTTCATCTGCTTTCATGTCGGCAACGGCCGATTCTGTAAATGGGTGCCAGTAGCGCATCGCTACGTAGGTGGTGGCCTCCATGCCCCTTTGCCGCAGCAGGCTTTGTAATTCCCTGGCCTGGTGATCTGTAATGCGCCGCAAGGGGGAACCCCCTCCAATAGAGCGGTAGGCCTCCTGAGACTTACCGCTGCGCAAGGTACTTATCAACCAAGCAAGTGGCTTTTGAAGCACTGGAAACGGCAACCGAATAATTTCCGGATCCGCAAATAAGTTGTAGAGAAAAGGCCCCACATCTTGGATCCGCTCTGGGCCCCCAAGGTTCAGCAGCACAACGCCGACCCGGCCCATGCTCATTTCTTTCAAACTCCTTCGAGCCTAACCGCCATTGTGATGGGTGTTCCTTTTGCAGCAACACTTGCTCAAAGCAACAGTGCCTTGCGTTGCACAGGTATTCGTTTACGGCTTGAACAGCGGGGGCAGCTGCTTTGTCTGCGCGGGCCGTTACCCCAACGCAGTGGCGCAGAGGGGTTGCGGGTGCAGCGCTTAAGCCTTGGCTTAAGCGCAAATCAGGCTGGGTTGGCGTTGGCTCTAAAGCAACTGCATCAGGTGCAGATGGAGGTAAATCAAGGTCTTTTTCAGTGGCCCGCAAGTTCTATAGATGTTGTCAAAGTTGACACTTCTTCTCTGAAGTGTCAGCTGCAACGCTTTGAAGAATGGTTTTTTAACGACCCCCGCCGTCGCCGTAATCCCGCTGGCGCACGCACAACTTGGTCTGCTGCCTATCGCCCCTACCTCAACCGTTTAGAGACAACTTTTGAGGAAATATCTAAAACACCCTTCAAAGAAAAACTCTCTACAAAATTGCTGGAGCAGGTATTGGAAACCTATCCCTTGGCAAGCAGAGCCCGGCAGCAATGCGGCACGGTGCTTGCGGTGTTAGCTCGAGAGGAGGGGATCAGCTTGCCGCCAGATTGGTCGGAAAGGGCCGCAGGCTATGGCCTGCATCAGGCCCAGTTTCGTCAGTTACCCAGTGATTCCCAAATCCTTGAAGGCTTTGAGTTGATTCCAAATCCCCGTTGGCGCCTGGCCTACGGCTTGATGGCTACCTACGGGTTGCGAAATCACGAGTTGTTTTTTTGCGATTTTTCTGATTTTGATCAAGATCCTGCCGCTGTTGTGAGGGTTCTTCCCACCACCAAAACGGGCGAACATCAGGTGTGGCCTTTTCAACCAAATTGGGTAGAACATTTCAATTTGCGCCAGCTTGCAACTGATTCCAGCTTGTTACCGCTTGTTGCAACAGACCTTCGCCGCACCACCCTGCAGCAGGTGGGTAGAAGGGTGGCTGAGCAATTTCGCCGTTATCAGCTCCCTTTCACCCCATACGACCTCCGCCATGCCTGGGCCTTGCGCACCATTCATGTGGGTTTGCCCGATACGGTGTCTGCCCGCATGATGGGGCACTCCGTGGCAATCCACACCCGCACATATCACCACTGGATCACACGGCGTGATCAGCAGATGGCGGTAGATGCTGCCTTGGCGCGGCGCAGCGCATGACAGCCCGTCCGCTCAGGCAATTGGCCTATCGCTATCGCTGGATCTACGACAGCGTTACAGCCGTTTCTTCAGTTGCCGTAGGTGGAGTTCAGCGGTTGCGATCTCTCGGAGCGGAGCTATTGATTGATCGCTTACCCCCGGGATCAGCCGTGCTCGATCTTTGTTGCGGCAGCGGTGATGCGGCGGCTCCATTTATGGCGGCTGGATTTGATGTTTCGGGTTTGGATATTTCAGCAAGGGCCCTTGAACTCGCGGCTAAGCGTTATCCAGCGTTGAAGTTGGTGCAAGGGCTAGCCGAAAAGCCTCCACTAGAAGCATCAACTTTTGCTGCCATTCAACTTAGTTTGGCGCTCCATGAGTTTCCAGCAGAGGAGCGTTGGTGTTTGTTGGAGGCAGCTAAAAGCCTTTTGCTGCCTGGAGGGTGGCTTGTGATTGTGGATCTACACCCGGCGGGTGTAGGCCTGGCTCCTTTACAAAACCTGTTTTGCGCAATGTTTGAAACAGAAACAGCAATTGATTTTCTTGCGATCCCTTTGGCGCAGGAATTAACAAAGCGCGGCTGGCAGGTGGAACGCAAAGATCTGCTGGCTGGTGGCACCCTGCAACGATTGCTTTGCACGCCTGAATTAATGAAATCATGAGTGAACAAACCCCCTTAGCGGCTAACGCGGAATTGGAATCCCATCGCTTGCGGATGGAACGTCGCAAACAGGTGCAAGATCAGCGGGTGGGGGAGCGAAATCTAGAAAAGGGCTTGGTGCTTGTTCATACCGGTCTCGGCAAAGGCAAAACCACAGCAGCCCTTGGCATGGTGCTTCGAACCCTTGGCCATGGCAAAAAGGTGGCGGTGGTGCAATACATAAAAGGGGCCTGGGAACCAGGAGAGGCTCTTGCCTTGCGTCGCTTTAACGACTTAATCAGCTGGCATGCCTTAGGTGAGGGGTTTACTTGGGAAACCCAAGATCGCGCCCGAGATCAACAGCTGGTGGAAGCGGCGTGGCAGCAGTCTTTGTTGCATTTGCGTGATCCAGAGATGCAGCTTGTTTTGCTCGATGAGGTAAATGTGGCAATGAAGCTTGGTTACTTGCCTCTCGAGTGGGTTCTTGAAGGCATTGCTGAGCGGCCAGCTGGCACCCATGTGGTGTTAACAGGTAGGGGCGCCCCACCGGGATTAATCGAACGGGCTGATTTGGTTACGGAGATGACGATGGTTAAGCATCCTTTTCGCGAGCAAGGGGTTAAAGCTCAGCAAGGAATTGAGTTTTGATAATCCAACTAATTTAATTCCTTTTTCAGTTCCTTCATCTTGATACTGAATAGCAAATTTTGTTTGGGGCGGTTGCTACTGTTCGCCAGATAGAGGTAATTGATGGCCTACAAGAGGGTTCTGCTCAAACTCAGTGGTGAGGCCTTGATGGGGTCTCAGGGTTACGGAATCGATCCAGCCATAGTGAGTGCTATTGCTTGCGATGTTGCTGCTGTTGTGGCAAGCGGCACCGAGCTAGCCATCGTGGTGGGAGGTGGCAACATTTTCCGAGGCCTCAAGGGTTCTGCTGCTGGCATGGATCGGGCCACCGCCGACTACGTGGGCATGCTCGCCACGGTGATGAATGCGATCACACTGCAGGACGGGCTCGAGCGTGCTGGCATTCCCACCAGGGTGCAAAGCGCCATAGCAATGCAGGAGGTGGCAGAGCCGTATATCCGTCGCAAGGCAATTCGTCATCTTGAAAAGGGAAGGGTGGTGATCTTTGGGGCCGGTTGCGGCAACCCTTTCTTCACAACAGACACCACAGCAGCCCTAAGGGCAGCTGAGATCAGTGCAAATGTGGTGCTTAAAGCCACAAAGGTGGATGGGGTTTACGACCGTGATCCAGTGAAATATCCCGATGCTGTGCGATATGAAAGCCTCACTTTTCAAGATGTGTTGGCAGGCGAGCTCGGTGTAATGGATTCCACAGCTATTGCACTTTGTAAAGACAATTCAATTCCCATAGTGGTGTTTGATTTATTTGGTGCTGGCAACATTTCCCGTGCCGTTGCCGGTGAAGCAATCGGCACCAGGATCACCCCTTCGGCCTAATCTCAAAGCACGTTCGATAGCTGGCATCCCATGGACCTTGAAGTAAGCATGCGTAAAGCGTTGGATTCAACCCAGCGAACTTTTAATACAATTCGAACAGGTAGGGCGAATCCATCACTGTTAGACAAAATCATTGTTGAATATTACGGAGCTGAGACACCGTTAAAATCTCTAGCAACTATTTCCACGCCAGATTCACAAACCATCCAGATTCAACCGTTTGATAGTGGTGCGATGGCTCTGATCGAAAAATCAATCTCGAATAGTGATTTGGGGCTCACCACTAATAATGATGGCAAGGTAATAAGAATCAATATTCCACCTTTAACCACCGAGCGCCGCAAGGAGTTTTGTAAGTTATTAGCTAAATATGCAGAGGAGGGAAAGGTGGCTTTACGTAATATCAGGCGCGATGCTATCGATCAAATAAAAAAGCAGGAAAAGGATGGTGAATTGTCGGAAGATCTTAGCCGTGATGAGCAAGAAAAAGTACAAAAAATTACTGATAAATCTATTATTGAGCTCGAAAAATTATTAGCAGCTAAAGAAGTTGATATTCTGAAAGTGTGAGTGTTTCCAGGCTAGATGTAGCTGTTATTGGCGCCGGTGCCGCCGGTAGCTCAGCCGCGTATCACCTCGCCCTTCTAGGACATTCCGTAGCGGTAATTGAACCTGGCCCCTGGCCCCAAGCAAAACCTTGCGGAGGCGGAATGGCAGCCTCTGTTCAAAGCTGGTTTCCCTGTGATCTTGCTCCGGTGGTGGATCGAGTAATCGATCAAGTGCGCTTCACCTGGTGCCTGGATGATCCTGTGCTGGCGCCACTTCCAGGGGAATCACCTTTTTGGATCGTGAGAAGAAAAAAGCTAGATGTTTTCCTCCTGGAGCAAGCCCAAAGCCATGGTGCTGAATGTTTGTTTGGTTTTGGTGTAAAAGCGATTGAACGCGATGCCAATGGATGGCGTTTGCAATTGAGAGCTTCTGGCGGTGAGCAATATCTGTGTTGCCGCGCCCTTGTTTTAGCCCATGGCTCAAAAGGAGACCTAACACGTGAGCTGGGCTTAGGTGATCCCAAACCAAAACTTGCCTCTGCTTTAGCTGTGGAGTTGGAGGGGCCAGTGCTTGATGAATCAACGGCTAGATTTGAATTTGGCCTTGTTAAACATGGTTTTTGCTGGTGTTTTCCAAGAGAGGGTGGTTACAGCATCGGCGTAGGAACTTTTTTGGGTGATTTTTCCAAAAATGATGCAACTAATTACGATCAAGTTTTGAATAAATTATTACCAGCGCTTGGTTTTGAAGCCGATGCTGGTATCCGTCGCCGCTGGCCTCTAAAGGTTTGGAATGGCCATCATCCCCTCCATGGGCATGGTGTAGTTGCTGTTGGAGATGCCGCTTCGCTTGCAGATCCCTTTCTCGCAGAGGGATTGCGGCCAGCTTTGCTCTCTGGTGTGCGCTCTGCCGAGGCCCTGCATCGTTGGTTGGGGGGAGATCTCGCTGCCTTAGCTAATTACACAGCAACAATGCGAACTGAATGGGGCGAATCAATGCAATGGGGGCGGCGCATTGGCCAGGTGTTCTACCGATTTCCAAAAGTTGGCTATCAACTTGGTATTAAACGACCCACAGCTCCCCAAAGAATTGCTCAAATTCTTAGCGGTGAGATGGGTTATGGCGATATTGCCCAACGGGTAATTCGTCGCCTTGGTGGCAGCATGCTCGGTTTAAAATGATAGATGCCGCGTTGCTGCCTTGCCCATTATCCGCTGGATGGGAATTGCTTTGGCAAGAAGAATTGCCAAAGCTGTCCGCGAAAGGCGAGCCGATCGGTGGATTTTCTGCTCTACAACTTCTCACTAAATTTGAAAATAAATTTGAGGCTAAAATTAAAAGTAAGTTACCACAACTTTTATTACTTAGTGATGCTCAGCGCAGCTTCACGCTCGCTGCTGAATGGCGCGGTTCTCTTTTAAATCCTCGCTGGAAATTGGGGGAGCCAGAGCCAATTCAAGGGCTTCCATCAACACCCTTTGATGGTGAGGCAATAGTTGAATCTGCAGGTTATTGGTGGATGGCTACTGAAGCCCGTAACCGCGAAACGCAACCTGCTGAATTGCTGCAATTAGATAAAACATCAGCTTTTAGTTTTGGTTTAATTCAGAGATTTCCTCTGCCGGATCAATGGCAGCCAGCCGCTGATAGTGGTTTGCTGCCAAATCAAGGTCCGGAAGCGCTGTTGGCGTTGCCGGGCCAACAGCTGTTGTTGGCGGCAGAGCGGCCCCTTCGCCAAGATCCCAGTTCTGAATTGCGATTGCTATTGGCGCAAATAATTTCAACGCCAGCAAAAAAAATCAAAGTTGAATTCAGGCCCATCGGCACACCGCTTAGCTACCAGCCCGCAGCTGGCGCCGAGGCTCATTGGGGCTTAACAGATCTAATCGCTCTGAAAAATGGTGCTCTACTTGCCCTTTGGCGTGGATATCAAGAACCACAAAAATGGTGGGCGCGGCTAGAACTTTTTCCATTCGTGCCATTAACCGAAACAAAACAAGCAGCGCTGAAACCAATTGCCCATTGGGATCTGATCGGCTTTGGTTTAATGCCAGATAACTGGGAAGCCATGGGAGAAGGGCCACGCCTAGGCGATGGCCGCTCCACCCTGTTGCTTGCCAGCGACGATAATTTCAATCCGCTGCAGGCAAATCGTGTTGCCTTGCTTGCACCATTGCGACTAGCGGCTTGTGGCAAGGGCCGCCCCTAGGCCCCCCCTTACATCCTCTGGCATTAAGCGACCGTCGTGATCAATATCAAGAGCATCAAACACGGCATCGCTACCAAGCCATTCTTCTCGAGTAATACAACCATCTCCATCCAGGTCGTTAAGTAAAAAGATTTCTTGGGCGGCATGGGCAAAGGCAGCACCGCCTTCAAGTACAGCCAAACGATGGGCTAATTGTGCTTCCAGGGTATCTATCGCTTTACTAAAGCCCTGAATTCCTTCATGCAATTTTTCATGGGCCATGCGATCTTCCTGCATCATTTCGCTGAAATGATTGGCATCGATGCTGAACTTTTCAATAGTGGCACCGGGAGCCGCTGGATTTAGTTTGCGGCTCAATTCAGCCTCAGTGTTACGTAATTGGTCTAGTAGTTTTGGAGAAATTGTAAGTAGATCACAACCTGCTAATTCAATGATTTCATCTAAATTGCGGAAGCTAGCTCCCATCACTTCTGTTTTGTAGCCATAGGTTTTAAAGTAATTAAATATTTTAGTTACTGAGATCACACCTGGGTCCTCAGGGCCTGGATAGCTGTCGCGGCCTGAATCTTTCTTGTACCAATCGAGAATCCTGCCAACAAAAGGAGATATCAATGTGATTCCGGCCTCCGCGCAAGCAACGGCTTGAGCGAAGCCGAATAGGAGAGTTAGGTTGCAGTGAATTCCTTCTTTTTCTAGGGATTCAGCTGCTTTGATTCCTTCCCATGTAGAGGCAATTTTTATTAATACTCGATCATTAGTGATGCCAGCGTCATTGTATAAACCGATTAACTTATGTGCCTTTGCGATTGTGGCTTCAGTGTTAAAGCTGAGGCGAGCATCAACTTCAGTAGAAACCCGGCCAGGAACAATTTTGAGGATTTCCTTACCAAAACTCACGCAGATTTCATCTAGGGCTTCACCAACAACCTCTTCAGCAGGGGCATTTGCCCCGATCAGGCTGCGGGATGCCCTCAAGGTGTCGTCTATTAAGTGCTGGTAGGCAGGAATTTGAGCTGCCGCCAAAATCAAGGATGGATTTGTGGTGGCATCTCTTGGGGTGAATTGCTGTATTGCTTGGAGATCGCCGGTGTCGGCTACCACCACAGTCATGCCTGAAAGCTGTTCGAGCAAGGTCGCCAAGGTATTGGTGCGATTGGTTTTACCGTAGCTGAGCTTTTTAATTGCGGTTCAAGCCTTGCTTAAGGTTTTATTTGAAATGCTGGGTTTGTTAGGGGGGATTTGCTCTATTACAAGCAAAGCCTCAATAATGCTTTTAGCAACTGGTGCTGCAACAGTTGAACCATATGCATTTCCCCCCTGCGGTTCATCAACTACCACCAACACCACATAGCGAGGATCGTTAATCGGCAGGTGGGCCACAAAACTGGTTATTCGTGCTCCAGAGATATAAACGCCATTGGCTGCTTTCTGGGCTGTGCCGGTTTTGCCTCCAATGCGATAGCCAGGCACCTGGCTTGCTTTTCCGCTGCCTTTCTCCACAACGGTTTCCAGCCAATTCAACACAAGAGCACATACAGCTGGATCAAGCATTTGCAAGCCATTTGCAGGGCCAGCAGTGGCAAGATTGTCGCCACTACGCAAGCCACGGGTTATGTGAGGACTCACCAATTTGCCTCCATTCACCAACATTCCATGGAGCTGCAGGGCTTTTAGGGGGGTTAAAGCAAAGCCTTGGCCAAATGCTGCAGTGGCTGCTTCGATTGGGTTTTCAATGAAGGTGGAACGTGATTTGAGTTGCCCACTCACTGCTCCTGGCAGGTCGGTGTCTGGCGCTGAACCAATACCAATGCGATCCAGCCACTGCCAATAAATCGCTGGCTTCAACTTTTGCATTGCTTTTACCATTGCCACATTGCTTGAAACCTGCAATGTGGTGGGTAAATCAATCAAACCATATGCCGATTTATCATTAT
>VFLB01000065.1 GCA_009914645.1 Synechococcaceae bacterium Bin_79_3 | reverse complement strand
GCCTACTGCTTGATGGCTGCTGGATGACCGCTGAGCACCAAGAGCGCCATTACCACGAATCATTAGTGCATCCAGCCCTCTGCGGCGCCGAAGCAATTGAACGGGTATTGGTGATTGGAGGCGGTGATGGCGGTACCGCCCGTGAATGCCTTCGTCACAGCGGCGTTCAAGAGCTACATATGGTGGAAATTGATGGATTAGTGGTGGAGCTCTCCCAACAGCACTTACCCAGCCTTGGGGGCGGCTGTTGGGAAGATCAGCGTTTTCAGCTAAGCGTGGGGGATGGCATTGCTTTTGCCGCTAATGCAGCAGATGCCAGTTACAACGTGGTGATCGTGGATGGTTCTGATCCCGCTGGCCCCGCTGAAGGTTTATTTAATCGCGCCTTTTTTGAAAATTGCCGGCGCATCCTTAAACCCGGCGGAGTGTTTGCCACCCAAAGCGAATCACCAGAAGCTTTCCGAAAAGTGCACATCGATACGGTGAAACTGCTGCGGGAGATCTTTGGCTACGCCGATCCGATGTATGGCTGGGTGCCGATGTATCCCAGTGGTTGGTGGAGTTGGACCTTTGCTGCAGTGGATGGCCCCCGTTACCGCCAGGCAAAACCAGAACGGGTAGCCAGCATTGCCGCCGGCTGCGAAATCTGGAGTGCCCGCTGGCAACGCGGTGCTTTTGATGCCATTCCCGCCAACATTGAACGGGCCCTTAATTCATGAGCGATTTAGTGAATTCAGATCTATTTGAATCGGATTTATTTGATTCAGATGGTGCGATCTTTATGGGCAGCCGCCGCCATCCCGCCGCCTGCTCGGTTGCAATATTTGGTGTTCCATACGATGGCACCACTTCCTTTCGCCCTGGCGCTCGCTTTGGCCCCGCCGCTATCCGTGAAGTGAGTAGTGGCCTTGAGAGCTACTGCCCTCAACTAAATCTGGATCTAGAAGATCTCGCCTTCGTTGATCTGGGCGCCGTAAAAATTCCCTTCGGCGCCCCCGAGCCGGTGGTGGCAGCCGTGAAGCAGGCCACCGAAGCGGTGCTGGCTCTCGGGCTCAAGCCACTAATGCTTGGCGGTGAGCACTCGATTAGTTCCGGTGCTGTGGCAGCCGTAGCCGCTAAATATCCTGATTTAGTGCTCATACAACTCGATGCCCATGCCGATCTACGCCATGAATGGCTGGGATCAAAGCACAGCCATGCCTGTGCCATGCGCCGCTGCCTAGAGGTGTTGCCAAGTAAACAACTACTGCAGATCGCCATCCGCAGTGGCAGCGGTGCTGAATTTAAGGAGCTACGTCAAACCAGCAGGTTGGTGGCAATCGAACAGATGGCAACGGCATTGCAACCTTTACGCGGCACTCCGATCTACCTAACCGTTGATCTGGATTGGTTTGATCCAGCGGTGCTTCCGGGCACCGGCACCCCTGAACCGGGCGGTTTTCTCTGGAGCGATTTCGCTTGCCTTATCGATGAACTACGCCATCACAACCTGGTGGCGGCAGATGTAGTGGAACTGGCGCCAATGCTTGATCCATCTGCTGTGAGCAGCGTTTTTGCGGCAAAGGTTGTGCGGAGCTTGCTGCTAATAATTAATTGAATTCCAAGTGATTAAATTCGAGCAGTGGAAGCTGATGGCTGTCGTTTGGAACTACCCCTGCAGATTCCAACAAATGCAATGGCGGTAGTTCTGGTGCTTTGGCAGTCCAATGATGGCAACTAAGGTCAGCCGTGAGCTCTGGATGCAGTGGCAGTTGCCGTAATTTGCACCAAGACAATCCGCCAGCTGGCTGGCAATGCTTACAACTACGGCAGCTACTGCGGCCAGCCATGGGATTAAAAAAAGATCACTCAACTTAGAGAGGTTGCAACCAATACCACAGCTTGCACAGCAAACTGCAGGTTTCCTACCGAAATGCGAATTAAATCGCAGCAATTAAATGCTTCTAGGTATCAGAATCGCAGCAGCTAGTTGAGCTTCATGTTCCGCACCCCTTTACACGACCTGTGCCGCAATGCCGGAGGCCGCATGGTGCCGTTTGCCGGTTGGGAAATGGCGGTGCAATTTGAAGGAGTGATTGCAGAGCACAAGGCTGTTCGCAGTAGTTGCGGCGTATTTGATATCTCCCACATGGGCTTACTGAAGCTGAAGGGGCTGGGCGCAAAAGACAAATTACAAGGCTTAGTACCCAGCGATCTGCATCGCATCGGCCCAGGTGAAGCGATCTATAGCGTGCTGCTAAATGAAAGCGGCGGAATTATTGATGACCTAATTATTTATGATCGCGGCCAAATCGCTGGCATTGACGAATTATTTGTGGTTATTAATGCCGCTTGCGTTGCAGCTGACACCGCCTGGCTTGAAAAACATCTACTACCTCAGGGCATAGAAATAAGCGATCAAAAAGCCACTGGGGTATTACTTGCTTTGCAAGGCCCCGAAGCTGCTGCAAAGCTGCAACAACTTTGCGGTGAAGATCTATCGGGCCTGCCGCGCTTTGGCCACCGCGAATTGGAAATCAACGGTTCAAAAGTATTCACTGCTCGCACCGGCTATACCGGAGAAGATGGCTTTGAGCTGTTGCTTAGCCACGAAGTTGGTTGCTGGCTCTGGGGGCAATTGCTGGCTGATGGGGTGGCCCCCTGCGGCCTAGGCGCCCGCGACAGCTTGCGCTTAGAAGCAGCAATGCACCTTTACGGAAGTGATATGGATGCCAACACCAGCCCGCTGGAGGCCAGCCTGGGCTGGTTGGTGCATCTGGAAATGCCGTGTGATTTCATCGGCAGAGAAGTGCTGGAAAAGCAAACAGCCCAGGGGGTATCGCGGCGGCTGGTGGGCTTACAGCTGCAGGGGCGCAACATTGCCCGCCATGGTTATTCGGTGCATCACAACGGTGAGTTAGTGGGGGAAGTAACTAGCGGCAGCTGGGCCCCAAGCCTTGAATTGCCAATCGCTTTGGCTTATGTACCAGCAGCTCTCGCCAAGCTCGGCACCCAATTAAGCGTTGGCATCCGCGGCCGCCAAGAAGCAGCCCAAGTGGTGAAACGCCCCTTTTACCGTGCTAAGTGAACCGTCTGCATGGGATCATCCGATTCGCTGAACTATCACTATGCGCAGCCACTCCTGCGGCGATCTGCGCACGAACAGCATTGAAACCAAGGTATTGCTTTGCGGCTGGGTAGATCGTCGCCGCGACCACGGCGGTGTGATCTTTATCGACCTGCGCGACCGCAGCGGCACCATCCAAATCACGGTGGACCCCGATCTAGGCCCTGAAGCCTTTGCAATCGCTGAGCACCTCCGTTGTGAAACGGTGCTGCAGGTTGAGGGGATGGTGCGAGCCCGCCCTGCTGCTTCATTGAATGAACGGCTTGCCACTGGCGCTGTAGAGGTGCTGGCGCAACAGCTCACTGTGCTGAATGCCCCCAGCCGGCCATTGCCCTTCCCCGTATCGGTGCATGAAGAGGAAAACACCCGAGAGGAATTAAGGCTGCGATATCGCTACCTAGATCTGCGGCGCGAACGGATGCGGCGCAACCTCACCCTGCGCCATAAAACAATCCAAACCGCCAGGAATTTCCTGGAAACAGAAGGTTTTATTGAAGTTGAAACCCCGGTGCTCACCAGATCCACCCCGGAGGGCGCCCGCGATTACCTGGTGCCGTCACGGGTATGTGGTGGGGAATGGTTTGCATTGCCCCAATCCCCCCAGTTGTTTAAACAACTGCTGATGGTGGGCGGCCTTGAGCGCTACTACCAAGTGGCCCGTTGTTTTCGTGATGAAGATCTCCGCGCAGACCGCCAGCCGGAATTCACGCAGTTGGATTTAGAGATGAGTTTCCTTGGCCAAGAGGAAATCCTTGAACTAAATGAAAGGCTGATTGCAGCGATCTGGAAAGCAGTGCAAGGGGTGGAGTTGCAGCTGCCGCTACCAAGGCTCACCTGGCATGAAGCGATGGAGCGCTATGGCTGCGACCGCCCAGACACTCGTTACGGCATGGAGCTCACCAATGTGAGTGATTTGGTGGCAGGCATGGGCTTCAAGGTTTTTAGCGGTGCTGTGGCAGCAGGGGGCAGCGTTAAGTGCATTGCTGTACCAGGTGGCAATGATGCGCTGAGCAATGTGCGCATAAAACCAGGCGGTGATGTGTTTTCTGAAGCGCAAAAAGCCGGTGCCGGCGGCCTTGCTTTCATTCGTGTGCGGGAGGGGGGAGAAATTGATACGATCGGTGCAATTAAAGACAATCTCAGCGAAACCGCTAAAGCTGAGTTGCTAGCCCGCACTGGCGCCACCCCAGGCAGCTTGCTGCTGTTTGGGGCAGGCGATACAGCAACGGTAAATAAGGCCTTGGATCGAGTGCGGCAATACCTTGCCAAGGAGCTTGGGCTTGTGCCTCCAGGGCTTTGGAACTTCCTATGGGTGGTGGATTTCCCAATGTTTGAGCGCAATAACGATGAAAATCGCCTTGAAGCCCTGCATCACCCCTTCTGCTCGCCAAACCCGGCAGATATTGATGATCTGGCTAGCGCCAGGGCTCAGGCCTACGACCTGGTGCTAAACGGCCTCGAATTAGGCGGCGGTTCGCTGCGAATCCATAAAGCAGAGTTGCAACGGCAGGTGCTCCACACCATTGGCCTTGCTCCAGAAGAGGCGGAAACTCAATTTGGTTTTCTGCTTGAGGCCCTAGAGCTTGGCGCCCCGCCCCATGGCGGCATCGCCTTTGGGGTAGATCGCATGGTGATGTTGCTGGCAGGTGAAGAATCAATCCGCGACACGATTGCATTTCCAAAAACCCAACAAGCCCGATGCCTGCTTACGGGCGCCCCGGGCGCTGCCAGCAACGCCCAACTGGCTGAATTAAATGTTGCCAGCACCTGGGTTGATTCAGTATGAGTAAACAAAACACATCCGCACTGCAAATGGCCCACCTAGCTCCCCCCATCGATATCGGCATCCCCGCTAACCAACGCCAAGAAATTGCCGAAGGATTAGGTCGGCTGCTTGCCGATAGCTATGTGATGTATTTAAAAACCCATGGCTTCCATTGGAACGTAACTGGGCCAATGTTTAGCTCGTTGCACACCATGTTTATGGCGCAATACACCGAGCTTTGGAATGCCTTAGATGAGATCGCCGAGCGAATTCGCGCCCTCGGCCACCTTGCGCCTATGGGCGGCCGCAGATATGCGGAATTATCAAGCATTGAAGAAACACAACAAGCACCTGAAGCATTGGCAATGGTGGCGGAATTGGTAAAAGGCCATGAGGCCGTGGCCCGCACCGCCCGCGGGATCCTGCCCCTAGCTGAAGCAGCGGAAGATGGCCCCACCGCCGATCTGCTAAACGCACGTTTGCAGATACATGAAAAAACTGCCTGGATGCTGCGTAGCATCCTTGAAGGCTGATCTATAGGCTGGCGTTATGGCCAAATTTGTATTTGTAACCGGCGGTGTTGTATCAAGCATCGGCAAAGGAATTGTGGCAGCCAGCTTGGGGCGGCTATTAAAAAGCCGTGGTTATAGCGTTTCAATCTTGAAGCTTGATCCATATCTAAATGTGGATCCAGGCACAATGAGCCCCTACCAACATGGTGAGGTATTTGTAACTGAAGATGGCGCTGAAACCGATCTGGATTTAGGCCACTACGAACGCTTTACTGATACGGCTATGTCTAGGCTAAATAGTGTTACTACAGGATCTATATATCAAGCGGTAAT
>VFLB01000025.1 GCA_009914645.1 Synechococcaceae bacterium Bin_79_3 | reverse complement strand
GGCACAAGTTCTGCTTGTTGTCTTTGCCGCAGGGCCTCAAATAGCAATATCGCTGCTGCAACACTCACATTTAAAGACTGCACCATGCCCCCCATTGGGATGAATATGGATTGATCCACCACGGCACTGGCGGCGTCGGTTAATCCCCATTTTTCTGCTCCCAACACAAAAGCCGTGGGTCCTGTGAAATCACAATTGCGGTAGTCGATGGCGTTTACGCCCAATTGGGTGCCAAATAAGCGAAAACCCTTTTGCCTCAAATGTTCGCAGGCATTTTCTATTGAGCTGTGATCTCGCAAAGGCACCCATTTTTGGCTCCCCTGGGCGGTGCTGTTGAAGGTGCGCACCCTTCCCTTGAGGCTCACAACGTGGGCTTCCAACGCTCCCACTGCATCGCAACTGCGCAGGATGGCAGAAAGGTTGTGGGGTTTCTCTACCCCTTCCAACAGCACAGTGAGATTTGCCATGCGGCCATTGAGCACTGCTTGCAATCGCTCAAAGCGTTTAGGCAAAAGGGGCATTGGCCAACCGCTATTTGATGCTGCAGCGTATTCACCAACGTCTTTAATGCAGATCCCATCTGTTCAACAACCTTGACTGCTGATCCTGCCCCCATCGGTGTGTTGCCCAGATTGGTGGCTTGGCGTGTTTTGGAGGCAGTGGGTGATGGTGCCTATGCCGATTTGGCGTTGGAGCGAGAATTCAAACGGCAGCCACTGCCAGCTTTAGACCGTGCAATGGCAACGGAGATCAGCTACGGGGCTATCCGGATGCGCAGGCGGCTTGATTGCTGGATCGATCGTTTTGGCAAGGTGCCAGCTTTACGCCAACCGCCAAGGTTGCGTTGGTTGCTGCATGTGGGCTTACAGCAACTTCTAGCGATGGATCGGGTTCCGGCTTCTGCAGCTGTAAGTACTGCTGTTGATCTGGCTAAACGCGAGCGTTTGGCTTCCCTTGCACCGGTGGTAAATGGAGTGTTGCGTAGTGCTGCTCGGGCGATTGCCGCAGGGGAACAACTGCCTCTACCGGCGAATCCCCAGGCCCGATTAGCGCTTGAGCAATCCTGGCCCGATTGGTTGGTAAATGAACTTTGGAGCAGCATTGGAGCGGAACGCACCCAAAACCTTGCGGCAGCAAGCAACATCACCCCTGCTTTGGATTTAAGGGTTAATCCTCTACGCAGCACTGTGGAAGAGGTATTGGCGGCCTTTGCTCAGGTGGGAGTGCTGGCGGCGGCATTGCCAAATCAAGCCTGCGGCTTAACTTTTTTGCAACGGCCCGGCCCATTAACGCAACTGCCCGGCTACAAGGAGGGACATTGGTGCGTTCAAGATCGCGCCGCCCAAACAATTGCACCGCTTTTGGATCCTCAGCCGGGCCAAAGGGTGTTGGATGCCTGCGCTGCACCGGGTGGTAAAACAACCCACTTAGCCGAATTAATGGGGGATAAAGGGGAGCTAATTGCCCTTGATCGTTCAGCCTCGCGGCTTGAGCGCGTACGCGAAAATGCACTACGGCTGGGGCTTACCTGCATCCGCACGGCAGTGGCTGATGCTGTTGCCCTTGATGAATTGGAAAAGCAAGGCCAATTATTTGATCGTGTTTTGTTGGATGTGCCTTGTTCAGGCTTGGGAACCTTGGCTCGCCATGCTGATGCCCGTTGGGGCTTAAAAGCAGAAATGTTGCCTGAATTGGTTGAGCTGCAGCGGCAGCTCTTAGAGCAGGGAGCGCGTTTGCTGGCCCCTGGCGGACGCCTCGTGTATGCCACTTGCACCCTTAATCCCACTGAAAATCAACAACAAGTACAGCGATTTCTGCAGGGTTATCCCAATTGGCAATTGCTGGAACCAGAAAACACTTTTTGGCCTAGTGCAGAGCATGGTGGTGATGGTTTTTATGGGGCTTTGCTCGGTTGTTCCAGCGGGGGTGGATCAACAACTGGCGCGGGTGGTGGTAACGCAGGGGCTGTTGTTGGCGCTGGAGCAACTTGATCTATTGGTCCTGGGATCGGGGCCGCATTGTTGGGATCGGAATAAGGGTTGTTGTTGGGCTGGTCTTGGTTGTACAAACGAGTTTCTGGATCTTGATATACAGGTGCCGCAGCAGGTGTTCCAAGTGCTTTAAAGCTGCGATTTAGTAGCGGTTTGGGTGGAAATTGCTTAACTGGCATGTCTTTCACTACCGGCTGCATGAACTGATTCCAGGCCCAGGCTGCCTGGGCACTACTACTGCCGGTTTCCCTGTTGTTGTCGTAGCCAAACCACACACCAGTGGTGAGTTGCGGAATTGAACCAATGAACCAAAGATCGCGGGCGCCTTCTGAGGTGCCGGTTTTACCCGCTACTGGCCGATCAGCTAGGGCCGCAGGTGCGCCGGTTCCACCGCTCACCACCCTTTGCAACATCCACATCACAGTGTCTGCTGTGTCGCTATCAACCGCCCTGCGACCGCGATCGCTGTGGGTGTTGCGAGCCCAGATCATGCGGCCATCAAGGCCGCTGATGCTTTCAAACGGAGTGGGGGGGATGTAGATCCCGCGATTATTGATGGCTGCGTAGGCGGCAGTCATATCGAGCACGGTTTGCTCGTAGGCGCCAATTGCTAATGGGTAGTAGCGCCCTAAAGGTCTGGTGATGCCAAGGGAGCGGGCGTTGTTAATAACAGCATCAAAACCAACCTTTTCTAAAAGCTGCACCGCAACGGTATTTAGTGAATTTTGCAGGGCATCTGCCATAGACACTGCACCTAAATAACGATCACCAAAATTTTTGGGGCAATAGCCGCTCCAGCAGCGAGGAGCATCAATAAAAATTTGTTCTGGTTTGATCCCAGCTGCCACTGCAGCGGTGTAGTCGAAAAGTTTGAAGGTGGAGCCAGGGGAGCGCAGGGCTTGGGTGGCACGGTTGAACTGGCTCTTTTGAAAATCTCGGCCCCCCACCATCGCCCGCACTAAACCAGTGCCGGGCTCCAGCGAAACCAGGGCTCCTTGCAGGTCGCCGTAGGTATTTTGATCAATTACTTTTTGAGCAATCTTTTGCCAGTTGGAATTTAAACTGGTGCGGATTGTGAGCCCCCCAAGTTCCAGTTGTTCTGGGGTGAGCACCTTTGGCAATTCTTGGGCTACCCAACTGGTGAAGTAAGGGGCGGCACTATTCCAATGCTTTGGAAGAGCTGGTTTCAACAACAAAGCTGTGGCATTTGCCCTTTCCAGCTGTGCGGTATCAATAAATCCAGCTTCTGCCATGCGGTTGAGCACAGTTGAACGACGCTCCAAAGCAAGCTCAGAATTCACAAGAGGTGAATAAACCGAAGGTGCAGGTGGCAAGCCTGCTATCAGAGCCGCTTCCGGCAGGGTGAGCTGATTAGGTGATTTTGAAAAATAAACCCAAGCCGCATCTGCAACTCCGTAGGCACTGGAGCCTAAGTACACATTATTGAGGTATTGCTCGAGTATTTGTTGTTT
>VFLB01000176.1 GCA_009914645.1 Synechococcaceae bacterium Bin_79_3 | reverse complement strand
GCTTGGGCCTTGAGCACATCTTCTAAGCCAGCGATATCTTCATCGGTGATTTTGGTTTGCATTGGGCAGTGCTTTGGCCCACACATTGAGCAGAACTCCGCCTGTTTATAGATATCAGCTGGCAATGTTTCGTCGTGATATTCACGGGCCCGTTCTGGATCTAAGGAGAGATCAAACTGTTTATTCCAATCAAAGGCGTAACGGGCGCGGCTTAATTCATCATCGCGGTCGCGGGCACCAGGGCGGTGGCGGGCGATATCAGCCGCATGGGCTGCAATTTTATAGGCGATCAAACCTTCGCGCACATCATTTGCATTAGGTAAACCTAGATGCTCTTTAGGTGTTACATAACAAAGCATCGCCGTGCCATGCCAACCGGCCATTGCGGCACCGATAGCGCTGGTGATGTGGTCGTAACCGGGGGCAATATCAGTTACCAACGGGCCCAAAACATAAAAAGGCGCTTCGCTGCATTCCTCCATCTGTTTTTTTACATTAAATTCAATTTGATCCAACGGCACATGGCCGGGGCCCTCCACCATCACTTGGATATCGTGGGTCCAAGCTCTACGGGTGAGCTCGCCGAGAGTTTTTAATTCCGCAAATTGGGCAGCATCAGAAGCATCATGCTGGCAGCCAGGCCGCAAGGAATCACCCAATGAAAAGCTGCAATCATAACGTTTAAAAATTTCACAAATATCATCAAATCTTGTAAATAATGGATTTTGCTTATGGTGATAAAGCATCCATTGAGCCAAAATGCCGCCGCCGCGGCTCACGATTCCTGTGAGGCGGCCTTTCACTAAAGGGAGATGCTCAATTAATAATCCAGCATGGATAGTTTGATAATCAACCCCTTGCTGGCAATGCTTTTCAATGATATGTAAGAAGTCTTCTTCTGATAGCTTTTCAATTGAACCGTGAACACTTTCAAGAGCTTGATAAACCGGAACTGTTCCGATTGGCACTGGTGACGCGTTAATAATTGCCGTGCGCACCTCATCAAGATTCACGCCACCGGTTGATAAATCCATCACCGTATCTGCGCCATATTTCACGGCTAAACGTAACTTTGCCACCTCTTCATCTAAATCAGATGCATTAGGAGAAGCGCCGATATTTGCATTTACCTTGCACTTACTAGCGATACCAATCGCCATCGGTTCAAGGTTTGGGTGATTGATATTGGCCGGGATGATCATTCTTCCCCGGGCCACCTCTTCCAGCACTAACGACTCAGGTAGGTTTTCGCGTTTAGCAACAAACGCCATTTCTTCTGTGATCACACCTTTGCGGGCGTAATGCATCTGAGAAACATTGGCATCGCCTTTACGCTTTTCAATCCAGGCACTACGCATAGCAATTTCCTCAACGGAGAGGGGTAGCGCCGCACTTCCTGCACTTCCCTGCGCCGGTGCTAACCGGATCAGGTTCGGAGGGTGTGATCTCAGCCTTCACCGGATTTTCGGCGACGGCACCCCTAGTGACCTCTTCAACCTAGCAAGCGTTCAAAGCTCTCGCGTTGCAACTTCAACTTCAACTGTTTACCCGCTTCCTGCAAGGTGGGATCAGCATCAACTAACGCCATTTCTGCAAAATGATCCAACACCTCAGGCGTTACATCTTTTTCATCAGCTAGAGCCGCCAAAATGCTGCTGCGCACTAACCAATGGTTATCCCGTTTATACAAGTCGAGAAGTGCTGGTAAAGCTTGCTCCATGCCATGCCGCGCCAAGGCATTTGCTGCTTCTGCCCGCACATTGGGATCCCCCTCTAGCTTCAACACCTTGAGCAGGGCCAATTTTCCCTTTTCATTTGCCTTATAACCCAGCCCCATACATGCCAAGGAGCGCACTAAAAAGGCTTGGTCGTTTAAGCATTCCAGCAGCAATGGCACGCAGGTATCAACGTCGTAGGGCTGCAAAGCAGTGATCGCCCGCATCCGAGATGTGGTGTGCCCACTGGCGATCGCCACACGGATGGCATCGATGCCCATTGAAGATGGTTCTTGTGAAGCAGCAGTCATGGAGGGCCTGATTCAATCTCTTTAACGGCACGCAGTAATCGCTGCCTATGGCGACCATAACTAGCTGCGCGTGCAATTAACAGCCCGGCAGCAATCAAAAGGGCTGGCATCGCTTGAAGCCGTTCTGCTCCTTGGCGTTGGCCGCCCCCCATCAAGCCAAACAGGGCCAGCGCGATTAGTAGTGGGGTGGCAAGAGCCAGAGGTAAGCGGCTATTCATGGCTTGCTGTTTTGCTCCAACCAGCGCTTTAAGGCAGTAGCCAATAGGTTCACCGCAATGGGCATACAACCCTCATCTGGGTTAAATCCACCATGGTGCAAAGGAGCGCAACCATCAAGGCCCGCCACCCCAAGCCGAAACATGCAGCCGGGTAAATGATTTAGGTAATGGGCAAAATCCTCAGCGCCAAGGCTTGGTTGAGCTAACTCCAACACCTGATCGCGGCCCAATTGTTCCACCGCAATGCCCTCCAGAAGATCGGTGAGCAGCGGATCGTTTTGCACAGGTGGTGCAATCCCTCGCCAAACCAATTTCACCTTGCCTCCATAGGCAGCACATATGGCTTGAGCAGTGCTTTCAACCCATTCGGGCAACTCTTCGTAGAGCTGGCAATCCAGACAGCGCAAGGTGCCAAGCAACCGCACCCGATCAGCGATCACATTGAAAGCGCGGCCACCTTCAATGCGGCCAAAACTCAATACCACCGGTTGCAACGCATCTAAACGCCTGCTGATCGCCTCTTGCAAACCACTAATTAAGCGGGCGGCAATCCAAATTGCATCCACCGCCTGATGGGGCCTTGCGCCATGGCCTGCCTCCCCCAACACCTCCAACTCCAATTCAGCTGCTGCTGCAGTGAGGGCCCCATGACGCAAACCGATGCTTCCCACTGCAATGCTCGGAAATACATGCAGCCCCAATAGGGCCTTAAGCCCAGCGATGGCCCCCGCTGCCAGCATCCAACGGGCCCCCTCTGCTGTTTCTTCCGCCGGTTGAAAGATCAAACGCACCGTGCCGCTTAATTGTTCCGCCAATGGCGCTAGCAGCATTGCCACCCCTAAACCAACGGCGGTGTGAATGTCGTGGCCGCAGGCATGCATCAAGCCAGGGCTGGTGGAGGCAAAACTCAAGCCGGTGCATTCCTCAATCGGTAATGCATCCATATCAACGCGTAGGCCAATTGCAGGGCCATTGCTGGCTCCTAATTCCGCTACCACTCCCGTGCGCCCCACCCCCTCCTGCACTCGCCAGCCAAGGCGACGTAATTCTCCTGCCACCAATGCCGCTGTGTGATGTTCAGCGCCGCTTAATTCAGGATGAGCATGGAGATGCCGGCGTATTTCCAGCAACTGATCAATTGCTTGGCTGCCTAAAACCAAATTGGTAGCGTTCATCGATCCAGTTGCAAAAAGCGCTCTAATGCCGCTACCGGTTGCGGTGGCCAGCGCCTTACTTGCAGTAGCCAGCTGCGATCCCGGTAACGGCTATCAAGGCCGGAAGCTGCGGCCCAATTACTTTCCGCTTCTCCAGCTTTACCTTCCTCCCACAGCAATGCCGTGAGGGCAGCCCTGGCATCGGCAAATAAGGGATAACGGCGAATCAAATTGCGCAATTCCAATTCCGCTTGGCTTAAGTTTCCCAGCTGAAATGCAGCAAGGGCTGCACTAGAGCGAGCCATCGCCATGCCGGGCTTTACTTCAGCTGCTAATAAAAAAGATTGTCTGGCGCTAATCCAATCATCCAAACTGCCTTCCACATTGCCCAGGTTGTAGTTGGCTGCAGCGTTAGCTGGATCGCGTTCAAGAATCCATTCGTAATCGCTGGAAGCTGCCTGCCATCGCCCTAGAAATTCTTCAGCCGTGCCGCGATTTAAATGGGCATCACCGATATCTGGTGCCAGTTTTAGAGATTCTGTTTGATCTGCAATCGCCCCTTCCGGATCACCAAGGGCAAGGCGTACGTTGCCGCGATTACTCCAAGCTGCACCATCATTTGGAGAATTTTTAATAACGCCATCCCAAAGCTCTAGGGCTTGATCAAAACGACCATCTTTACTTGCCTGCAAAGCCAGATCAAACTGCTGCGCTGTCGATCCAAACCACAACATCAGCACAAGGCAACATTGCCCAAAAATCAACAACATCAAGCAGCCTCCAAATGCCTGCGACCTGCCTCCGTAACTATTCGCCCCCTTGGGGTGCGCTGCAGAAAGCCGAGTTGTAGCAAAAATGGTTCCACCACCCCCTCCAGGGTGTCGGGGTCTTCCCCCAGGGCTGCTGCCAGCGTATCGAGGCCAGCAGGGCCACCGGCGTAACTACCCAGCAGCAGTTCCAATAAGCGTCGATCGGAAGCATCCAAACCGAGAGCATCCACCCGATGCATTGCCAAAGCTTCCGCCACCACTTCTGCTGTTACCGGACCATGGCCCTTCACGCTGGCAAAATCCCGCACCCGCCTTAATAAACGGTTAGCCACCCGCGGCGTTCCGCGGCAACGGCGGGCAATTTCTGCTGCCGCAGCCGGCATTAATTCCACTTTTAATAACTTTGCCGCCCGCAGCACGATCAATTCAAGATCACTGCAGTTGTAGAACTCAAGCCGTTGGATTAAGCCAAAGCGATCCCGCAGGGGTGAACTCAATGCACCCGCTTTAGTGGTGGCACCAACCAAAGTAAAAACAGGCAGATCGAGGCTGCGGGTGCGGGCGCCAGTGCCAGCGCCCACGGTGAGATCCAAGCGAAAATCTTCCATTGCCGGATATAACAACTCTTCTGCCACGCGATTTAAACGGTGGATTTCATCAATAAACAGCAGTTCCCGAGGCTGCAAATTCATTAATAAACCCACAATGTCGCGGGGGCGCTCCAACGCCGGAGCACTGGTAATGCGGCAGCGCACCCCTAATTCCTCTGCTAGCACCAAGGCCATGGTGGTTTTACCAAGCCCCGGCGGCCCATACAGCAACACGTGATCAAGGGCCTCCTTCCGTTGGCGGGTGGCCTCCAAGGCGATCGCCAATACCTGCTTTAACTCCGGCTGACCCACGTAGTCGGCTAGACGCCGCGGCCTTAAACCTTCATCGCGGCCACCATCGCGTTCCGCGCCATTGGCTTCGGGAGCCAGCAACCGCGGCGTGTCTTTTTTTATGGGCTTGCTGCCGGAAGACTGAATCGCCATGGGACGAGGCTAGGGGGCACAGCCAATGCAGGCAAACCATGGGTCACGATGGTGTTGAGGAATGCATTGGGTGAGCTCGGCGCGTGGCAGGCAAGGGTAAAGGTGCAACAGCAGCAGCAAAGAAACGGCTAGAGGCCCAACGGCTACTGGCCGACAACCGCTTGGCGCGGCACAACTACGAAATTCTTGAAACCCTTGAAACCGGTATTGAGCTGGTGGGCACTGAGGTAAAAGCAATCAGAGCTGGCAAAGCAAATTTGCGGGATGGCTTTTGTTTGATTCGTAATGGTGAATTACAACTGCACAATGTTCATATCGCCGGCCACGAACAAGCGAGCAAGTTTTACAACCATGAACCCCTAAGGGTGCGCACACTGCTGGCCCATCGCAAAGAAATCAATCGGTTGAGAGGCCAGTTAGATCAACAAGGCCTTACTTTGATCCCCCTAAATTTACAAATAAAAGGCTCGTGGATAAAACTTACAATTGGCCTTGCTAAAGGGCGCAAATTACACGACAAACGCGAAGAAGAACGTCGTAAACAAGACGACAAAGATCTGCGTTCAGCGTTGAAGCGGCTCTGAACTTTCTTGCGGTGGTGCAACTACTGGATTTGGGGCTGGCGGTGGTGCAACCGGAGGGGAACCATTAAAAATCCCAGGGGCTGGAGCTGGCATTTGGATATTTGCAGGTGCTGTTGGTAATGGGGGGTCTACCCGCACCGAAAGGCTGATCATGCCTGCAGCTAAACCATCGTTGCGCACTAAAACCTGCACAAGCGAGCCTTCCACTTTTGGCAGCACTACCACCCGCAGTGGTCCGCGCGGTTCAAGCACCTGGCCGTTAGCGCTGAATACAGTCATTTGCATCAGGTTTGTGCCATTCACGCCAAGCACCAACTTGAAACCCGGTTGCATTTTTACGGCAAATAAGCGAGCCCCTTGGCCATCCACTACTGCAGAGAGAGAACGGGCCAAATTTGGGGTGGGCTCCAACTGTTCCACCTTCAAACCCTCCAAACTGCGCAGGGCAGCCGCATACCAAAGCTGCCGGAAGGGTTCATCTGGCACCGTTTCCGGGTTGCGACCCGGCAATAGGTTTTGGGCGCTACTGCTCACCAGTTGCAATAAAACCTGAGCGCTTAAGCCCTGGGCCGTGAGGCTTGCTTGGCGCGCTTCCCAATCAGCGGGCTTGAAACTACCCAACCTTGAGCGCAGCACCAGCGGCAATTGCTCTACCCGCACCAACCAGTCTTGAGCGAGATCGTTCCAAATCTTGCGCAAGGGGGCATCTTCAAGGGAATCACTAGGGGGTTTGCCGCCCCGCTCCGGAAACTGGGCCGCCAAGCCGCGATCCACCAGCTTTAAAAACCAATCACGATCCACTTGTAACGCCTTCAAGCGGTTTAGTAATTGCTGGCGTTGATCCACTTCCGCCGGCGGCAAACTCACAGATCCAGGCAGATTTTGTAATGGCGTAGCCCCTGGGCGACTGCGACCCAAAAGCAACCAGCCAAGGGCCGAACCCACTAAGGCAGTGAGGACCAAAGCCAGCACCACCGGCCAAAACTTACCTTCCGCCGCCTTTTCCTTTTCCGCTTGGCGTTGCTGCCGGCTAGCGCGGCGCAGGGTTTTAGGGGCCCCACTCTCATTAATGGGGTTGGGAAGCTTGGG
>VFLB01000210.1 GCA_009914645.1 Synechococcaceae bacterium Bin_79_3 | reverse complement strand
GCTGGTGATTCCCAGGCAAAACCCCAATACAACTATTTCAGTAATTAAGCCTATATGGCCTTTTCAAAACTATTTAATTTTTTTCAAGACGACAAATTATTTCAAGAGGTATTAAGCCGTTTTCAGCGGGCCCTTGCCAAGGTGCTGGCGGCAGGGATGGTGATTGTGATCATTGCTGCCACCATTCAGTTTCTTTCAGTAGTTGTTACAGAGGTTTCCCCCGCCAGCAGCCCCCTGATAGGGCATGAGTTGGAACGAGTTTTAGCGGATGTATTGGGCCTTTTGATCACGATTGAAGTGCTCGAAAATATTACGGCTTACCTTAAAGATCACAAAATCCAGGTGGAATTGGTGCTCGCTACAGCGATCACAGCAATGGCGCGTAAAATAATAGTTTTGCCAGCTGACGTGAGTAGTAAACCATTACTTGTGGCAAGTCTTGGCGTTGGCACCTTGGCTCTTTGCGCTTCCTATTGGCTAATTAAATACAACCGAAGCCAAATCAAGGCTTAATTAGATCTCCCATACCATTCACTTTGAGAACAGCGTTCACGCCTGAGTGGAAAGGGCTCCAATTCAGATCCTGCACGCGATCTAATACCCCCTGGCTACAACCCATGGCGATCAATTGTCCATCTTGTTGCATCGCCTTGGAATAAGCATCCACCATGCTGCGTAACAAATTTGCTTTATCTTGTTTTTCTGCGGCAGCCCCTGGCGCAGTAGTTAACCAGGCGCGAGTTACCTGTTCTCCTACCATTTCATCACGGTCTGCTTTTGGCACCTTGCGGCACACATTCATAGCTTGAGCGGCATCGGCCATGGTTTGTTTTGCGGCTTGAGCCTTAGCTTCTTGCCCCGCCTTCAGAGCAAAAAAACATATAAAAAAGCAAATATAAATACTTGATTTGATTTTCTTTGCAAACAGATTTTGAGCAGAATTAAGCATAATTGATTCTCACGGAGTTAGTTGTCTGTGTGTGGTTAAATGTGTGAATTAGTTATGTGGAATTAACCATTGAATATTAAACTAGAATCTACAAATAAAGTAAGCCAGAGGCATCCGGCTCCCCCTTCGCAGGCATCCACCCGATGGCGGCGGCGGGGGGCGATCCAAAACCAATCCCCTGCTTCAAGGTTGCGGGGGCTGGTTTCGTCTTCAAAGCGAAGCTGGGCGCTACCGGTTAATAACGCAACCCATTCCCCCAATGGTTGGTCGTACCACTGCCCCTCAGGGGTTGCGGCAGCATTTGAGTGGATTAATTCCAACCGCACCCCCTTGGCTTGTAGGAGCGATTGCAGCTGCTCTTGGCCCGGTGGCGGGGCTGCACTGAGCCAAAGGTTGTTTTGTTGGGCACTTGCTTGCAAAATTGGAGCCTGCGATTTCGGCTCGCCCCAACGTTGCCCAATTTGCAGACCCTGTTCTGCAGCGAGGGTTACCACTTCTTGATGGTTGCTGCAGGCGCTTAAACGCTCCCGCAGTTCGGAATCGCTCTTAACCAGTGCCACCAGCTGGTTAAGTTGATCTACCTTCTTCAGGAACTGTTGCAGCTGCTCCTCAGCCATGGGGATGCAGGTGGTGCTAGTTGATGATGGTTGAGTGTGCCTGCCCGTGTAATCCAACGGCAGAGATAAGCGACTTAAAATCGCTCCAGTGCGGGTTCGAATCCCACCACGGGCACCACTTAAATCCAGCTGCGCTTCGGAGTTCCCCTTGCCTTTCCAGCACATGCTCTCCCAGCTTCCCCCAGACACCTTGCTGGTGCTATTGGCCTACGGGATTCTTGGCGGCGCTTACCTGCTGGTGGTGCCCCTTGTGCTTTTTCTATGGATGAATCGCCGCTGGCATGTGATGGGCAAATATGAACGCACATTTGTTTACGGGCTCGTATTTTTATTTTTTCCAGGGCTAATCCTGTTCGCCCCTTTCTTGAATTTGCGCCTTAAGGGCCATGCTGAGGCCTAGAAGCAATGACCCGCGCCCGTGCCCTTTGGCTTTGCCTTGCTGTATTTGCTTTGGGAGGAGCTGGCTACTGGGGCTTTAGAGCCGCCGGCCTTGCTGGGCTAGATGCTGGGATCGCAGCAGAAGCGCTGCTTGTGTTGCTCGTTGTTGGCTGGACCGGCAGTTATTTATTTCGGGTGGTTACAGGGCGGATGACCTTTATGGAGCAGCGCCGCCGCTACCGCAGCGCCTACGACGCTCTAACAACAGATCAGCTGCGGGAACACTTTGAAAGCCTTTCGCCTGAGGAACAGCAAGCCTTGTTAAAGGAAGTGGGCCAGTGAGTTCTCTAATCGCTAATTGTTTTGATCGCCTGCGGGCTCAAAACCGTTGTGCGCTTATGCCATTTCTCACTGCCGGCGACGACAGCCTCGCCACTACCAGGGCTGCGTTGCTAGCCCTCCAGCAGGCAGGGGCAAACCTGGTTGAGCTTGGAATCCCCTACAGCGATCCGTTGGCTGATGGGCCGGTAATACAAGCTGCGGCCAGCAGAGCCCTTGCTGCAGGAACAACTTTGGGCGGTGTTTTGGAGCTGCTCAGCAGTTTGAAAGGGGAGTTGCAACTGCCGGTGGTGTTGTTCACCTACAGCAATCCGTTGCTTAATCGCGGAATGGAACGTTTCTGCAGCGAAGCTGCCGCCGCTGGTGCTGCCGGTTTATTGGTGCCAGATTTACCCCTGGAGGAAGGGGAGCGTCTAGCTCCGATTGCGGCCGCTGCAGGTTTAGATCTTGTGCTTTTGGTGGCTCCCACCACTCCAGCGGAAAGGATGGCCCGCATCGTTAACGCCAGCCGCGGCTTTACCTACTTAGTGAGTGTTACTGGGGTTACAGGGGAGCGCAGCCAAATGGAAAGCCGTGTAGCCGGATTAGTGCAACAGCTGAAGGCCTTAGGCAACACCCCCGTAGCCGTGGGTTTTGGCATTTCAGGCGTTGATCAAGCCCGCCAGGTGCGCGATTGGGGTGCAGATGGGGCAATAGTTGGCAGTGCCCTGGTGAAGCGCATGGCTGAAGCCAGGCGCGATGGTGCCGATCCGGTGCTGGCGGCAGGAAACTTTTGCCGCGAATTACGTGAGGCTCTAGATAACTAGATATGCGATTTGTTTTGTGGGGCACCTATTGCGCTAATGCCCTTGAAGCGCGCACCCCCTATAGGGAGGAGCACTTAGCTGGATTAAGGCAACAAAAAGAGGAGGGGCTGCTCATAACTATTGGCCCAACAGAAGACAGCACCCATGTATTTGGCATCTACGAAGCTGAGAATCGCCTTCAAGTTGAACAATTGATAAAAAATGATATTTATTGGCTTAATGGAATCTGGACCTCAGTAGAAATTTATCCCTGGATTCAGGCTTTATGAAGGCCAGTTAGTTAATGCTTGCTGCCATACGTATTCAGCTACAGCGTTTATACCAGCAGAACCTAAAACATCTCCATAGGCTCCCATTTGACCCTTCCCATTTGCTGCAATTGCGCTGATATCTGCAGCGGATAATATTCCATTTTTTTCTAATGCGGCTAGTTTAAGTGTTTTACCTCTGCGGATAATATTGCCGCCATTTAAATGGCAACCAACGCAATGTTGACCAAACAATTGAGCTCCTTCGTTGGAGGGGATTGCTACAAAAAGCAGCACACTTAAAAAAAATGAAAAAATTGAGTTCACCAGTTTTTAAAACAAGGTTTGCTGTATTTAGCCGTTTGAATAATCCAACCCCTTTCCGCCAATTCCCTTAGGCCTTTATACAAATCGCTTCTATCACCACCAGCAAGCCAAGCTTTCTTTAAGCGTGGAAGATCTTCCAATACTTTTGCCATCGGCATCTCTAGCAAGAGCAAACTTTGTTCTGCCCCATGGCGTTGCACCGCACCAGCATCACTCTGCTGCCAGAGCCTCAGCAGCAGTTCAAGCACCAGAACCTCCCCTTCACGGCCAGGATCTGCATTTGGCCCGATTTCCACCGCTAGGGAAGCTCCTCCGATTGGTAAACGCCGCTTGCCATCTTGATCCAGTAGGGCAAGGCAAACTAAATAGTGATCCATGCCCATTACCTAAATCCTTTCCCAAATCAGCTTCTAATGTTAGGGGCGGATGATGGGTAGAAAACTGGTGTCGCCATTTCCCCTCGTACTCGTGCATGGGCTTTGGGATAGCCCAAATATTTTTAAGCCCTTAAAAAAGCGATTGGCTCCATTTGGGATTGAAATATTTTCCCCCCATTTGCCCCATCGCTTGGGGCGTACCCCACTGGAAGTGCTAGCTGAGGATCTGCAGGATCAAATCTCGGCTCGGTTTGGGCCTAAGCAGGCACTAAATGTTTTGGGATTTTCGATGGGTGGCGTGGTGTTGCGCTGCTGGCTGCAGCTATTGGGAGGAGATCAGCGCACCAAACTTTTTGTGAGCTTGGGAAGTCCACAAAAGGGCACCCTCACCGCCTTGCCAGCACCAAGGTGGCTCCTGCCTGGCATCGCTGATATGCAACCCGGCAGCCCCCTGCTGCAAATACTTAACAGCGCACCATCAGCGTTGCAAAACGTTGAATGCCACAGTTTTTATTGCTTGTTAGATGCGATGGTGGTGCCTTCTTGGCTGGGGGTGTTGCCGGTGGGTTCTGTGCAGCAATTACCGGTTTGGAATCATCGCCAATTGATCAAAGCCAAAGCAGCACTGGATCCCTTGGTTGAATTGTTGTTAGTCAACAATGGTTTCAACAGGGGTAATGTTGGGCACGATTAGTA
The DNA here is from genome assembly GCA_009914645.1 of Synechococcaceae bacterium Bin_79_3. Classification (GTDB taxonomy): domain Bacteria; phylum Cyanobacteriota; class Cyanobacteriia; order PCC-6307; family Cyanobiaceae; genus Synechococcus_D. The sequence continues at coordinate 9,104 of VFLB01000210.1, read as the reverse complement.
AAAACAAAACCCACCAAGCAATTACAACTAAGCCAACGCCTGTGGTTAACCACCAGATTTGCAGCAACAACCAACTTCCTGCGATGGCAATTGTGCCTGTGAGCAGAATTGTCCATGGTTGGCACCACCAGGGTTTCAACGACCAAAAAGGATGAGCCATGCTGAGAAATTAGCGAGAAGAAAGTGAATAAAAACGGAGATGATCGGCTTTGGTTCCCAGCTACTGAGCGCAACCGGGAGCCGCTGGCGGCAGTGCTGGAGCCATTATTGCCAAGAGCTGGCTTGGTATTGGAGATCGCTAGTGGCAGTGGCGAACATCTTTGCTACCTGCAGCAGCGATATAGCGGCAGCCATCCCGAATTGCATTGGCAAGGTAGCGATCCTGATCCAACCCATCGAGCCAGCCTTGCTGCTTGGGGGCGCCATCTTGGTTTAAAAAATATGTTGCCCCCTTTAAATATCGATACCAGCGATAAATCTTGGCCAGCTCTAACTGAGCCGTTGCAGATGCTCTTATGCATAAACATGATTCATATCGCCCCCTGGGTTGCCACAGAAGGCTTGCTGGCTAATGGGGCAAAGCTGCTCTCAGCAGGCGCTTTACTTGTGCTTTACGGCCCCTTTCGGGAGGAGGGCAAAGCCACTAGCCCTAGCAATGAAGCATTTGATGCATCTTTAAAACAACGCAATCCAGCTTGGGGGCTGCGCCGCTTGGAGGTATTAAACAAACTTGCTTTGCAATATCAACTTGAGCAAATCGGATGCTGGCAAATGCCGGCCAATAATCTCACCGTTGCATATCAACGCAGTTAGAGCTCACGATGCCGCTCCATTGCACTGCTTTTACCTGGTCGCGGCGCCATGAATGAAACAGTTCCTTTTCAGCCACGGTGCAAAGGGGGCAACTACTTATTTGTTTATCCACAAGCCCCAATTGCAGCAGTTGTAGGTAAGCAGCCCGGCGGATATCAAGGCGATCAAAACCCTCTTTTGCATCTAACAACAAGGCCCCGCCTTGAATAAGTTCGTTGATGTTTCCCACCTGGCTACTTGTGGCACGTTCTACCTGGTAGTTGGGGCCGCTCACGGCTGGCCCTAGGCCCACTAGTAGGTGGCTGCGCTGGCTGCCAGCGGCCTCCATTTGTTCAATTGCTTGATTAAGAATGCCGCCAGCCACCCCGCGCCAACCCGCATGGCAGGCGGCAACCCTGCCAGTGGCGGCATCGGCAATCAATACCGGCGTGCAATCTGCGCCACATACCCAAAGGCTCTGGCCCCCTGAGTCGCTTACCAGCCCATCAGCTGGCGGCCAGGGAGCTTGTCGGGCCTGGGAGGCTGGAACAACTGCGGCGCCATGGATTTGCTGCGGCCTATGCACACTCACCCCAGCGCTTACGTAACCCACCAATTCCTCTGGTAAGCGGCCGTGCCATAAACGCGTAAAGAAGCCGTGTTCAAATTCTGATAAGAGATTGCATTGCAAGTAGTAACCGCCGTAGGTGCCAATCCATGTCCAGCCTGGAATGCTGTTGAAGCCTTTATCTGGTTGATTGAAGTGGCTGGGAACTGGTTCAGACATCGGGTAGATCCCGCAATAACCAAAAACCGGAAAAATTACTCACCGTTTCACTGCTTTGCACCGCTATGAATTGCAAACCCGCGGCATTGTTGCGGGCATCACTCAACACTTGCCTTGCTGCAATTGCTGCTTCTGGCTCAAGATCACTCACCAGCCAGCGATCTTCCATACCAGCTTCAAGCACTAATTGTTGATCGCGCACCTCTAAACGCACCGGCTCAAGGCCGCTGAGCCAGCCCGCTACGGCGAGCGATCGGCTGGGGCTAAAAAGCCTTAAGCCCGGAACGGCTACTCCAGGCTCAAGCTTTGGCAGGGGGATTAAACCAGAGAAATCAATCGGCCACTGGCTGGCATCTTGCAAACTTTCGGCCGTCAGGCTGGCCCAGCTCCACTGCTCGCCTCGCACCGCATCCGGCAAAGGCAAGGCAATCGGGCGGATTGGAGTGGCCGGTGGTGCCAACGGACCCACTTGATAGCCCTCCATTGCGGGATATACCGAGGCTTCCCTTTCTTGAAGCCACTGCTGTAGTGCATAACAACGGCGGCTTGGAATCACCTCCAAATCCAAAGATTCAGCAGCTCGCTGCACCATCGTGCGCATGGAATTGCGCCAGCAACGCAAGCGTGGAGCGATTTGAATATTTTTGGCCTCGGCTTCTGCGAGCGCGTCGCTGATGGCTTGTTTTAACCATTGAGAATTAACGCTTTCAGCGCCGCAAAATCGCTCAAAGCGGAAATTATTGTTTGAACTACTCAGTAATAGTTCCCATCGCTTTTTACCTTTTGGATCTAGGAGCGGACGGGAGTAGTAATCGAGTTCCCATTCAGCTGGAAGGCTATTCATCCCGCAGATTGTTCCTGCTGACGCATCATATTTCTTGCCCGATTAGCCCTGTCTTCTGCTTCTTTCATCACCTTTGCTTTATCAACAAGCAATTCACCCGGTTGATTTTCCAAAATCACGGTATTGAGCCCAATACGCCCGCGGCCTGGATCCATTTGCATTATTAAGGCTTGAATTGTTTCGCCGATTTCAAACACTTCCCCCAGATCTCTCAAGGCAGCACCGGTGATGCTGCCTTGGTGGAGCAAGCCGCTAACACCGCCAAGGTCTACAAAAAAGCCGTAAGGCTTCTGGCTCACAACCTTGCCACTCACTAATTGGCCCACTTCAAAGTTGGCAAACATGGCGCTGGTGGCTGCTTTCTTTTCAGAAAGCACCAACTTGCGGGTTTCAGGATTCACTTCAAGGAAGGCAACTCCCATGGTTTTGCCAATCAAAGCTTCGTGATTTTCCCCCTCATTCAATTGAGAGCGGGGAATAAAACCGCGTAGGCCCTCTAGATCACAGGTGCAACCACCACGGTTGAAACCGGTGATTTTTACCTGCACAACTTTTCCATCTTTTTCGAGTTCGCGAACTTTTTCCCAAGCAAAACGCAGGGCTAGGGCGCGACAACTAATCGTTACCATCCCATCGGCATTTTGCTCTTTAGTAACGAGCACCTCAACTTCAATGCCCTTGGGAAATCGGCTTTTTAGATCGGTAATAACACCAAGGCCGCATTCAGCTTTTGGCATGAAGCCCGGCGCTTTGCCACCGATATCCACATAAATGCCATCGCTTTCGTGGGCGATAACAGTGCCCTTAACCACATCGCCTGTGGCGCCGATTGGTTCGTTTTCATCTAGGGCGGCAAGGAAAGCGTCCTCATCAAAATCAAAATCATCCACTTGCCTTGGGCTCACAATTGAGGGAACCGGTTGGCGTTTGGTTTCAGCAGCGCCAAGCAGGTCGGCCATGGTGAGGCCTTCCACGCTGTCGTTGGTGCTGCGGCTATGAAAGCTGGGTTTTGGCTGCACTTTGTTGCTGGCAGCTTCAATTTCAGCTCGCTCTGCCGCTTCTTTAAGGCGGCGATCTTCTTCTTCCTTTTTACTTATATGCAGGATTGCAAGGGGCTTCCTGATGGGGGCAGCGGGAGTGGGTCGGGATGTGTCGCTGCCGAGGGAAGCCATGGCCAAAAGGGATGCGATCCCACACTGTAGGCAGCACCCACTTCCCCATGAAATTCAACCGCCGCATTGAACAACTTCCTTGGCCGGCAGTGCAAGCGGCAGCTGCTTTGCTGGGCAGCACTTTGGTGCTGCCAATTGGGGCGGTGGAGCAACACGGCCCCCATTTGCCCTTGGGTACCGATTTTTTATTTGCTGAAGCGGTTTTAGATCAAGTGTTGAAACGCTTACCTGCGCACTCAGCTATATGGCGCCTACCAGCCCAAAACTACGGATTTTCGCCGGAACATCTCGATTTCCCAGGCACTGTGAGCTTGCCTGCTGAATCAATGCTTGCAAATCTGAAAGCGGTAGCTGCGATGGCGGCCAAGGCTGGATTTCAGCGCTTGGTTTTATTCAACGGCCACGGCGGCCAAATAGGACTGTTGCAGGTGGCGGCTAGAGAAATCCAACAACAGAACCCACATCTGGCGGTTTTGCCATGGTTCCTCTGGAGCGGCCCCGCAGGTGTGCTGGAGGTAATAGCTGAACCGGAGCGGAGCCAGGGGCTTCACGCGGGGCGGCTGGAAACAAGCCTAATGCTGGCCCTTTATCCCGAATTGGTGGGGCCCATACCTTCAGCAGAAGAGTTACCAAAACCACCGGTGGGTCTATCTCTTGAAGGGGCAGTTCCCACTGCGTGGCATACCCACTGGATCAGCAATAACGGTGTGGTGGGGAACCCTTGTGGAGCTAACGCTGCTGAAGGAAAAGTGCTGCTTGAGCTCTTGGTTCAAGGTTGGTGTGAGCTATTTCAAGTTTTACTTCAAAGCAATTGGCCCCAAATACCCGAGTAGTTCAGTAGAGTGCAATGTCGTACCTCCGCTGATCAGCTGTAATGGCAAGTTCTGTATTGGATCCGTGTATTACCGATGAATTACCTGATTTCAGTAGCGAGGCCTACAAACTTGCCTACAGCCGTATCAACGCGATAGTTATTGAGGGAGAGCAAGAAGCTCATGACAATTATATTTCGCTGGGGGGTTTGATTCCTGGCCAAGTTGAAGAACTGGCGCAGCTAGCCCGCATGGAAATGAAGCATATGAAAGGTTTCCAAGCCTGCGGCAAAAATCTCGGTGTAGTGCCTGATATGCAATTTGCAAAAATATTTTTTGCACCATTACACGATAATTTCAAACAGGCTTTATCCGAAAACAAAGTTGTTACGTGCCTAGTTATTCAAGCTTTAATGATTGAGGCATTTGCCATTGCCGCTTATCACATCTATATCCCAGTTGCAGATCCATTTGCCCGCAAAATAACGGAGGGAGTTGTTAAAGACGAATACACCCACCTGAACTACGGGCAGGAATGGTTAAAAGCAAATTTCGAAGCCAGCCGGGATGAAATCATGCAGGCTAATCGCCATAATTTACCCATCATTCGCCAAATGTTGGAGCAGGTGGCAGATGATGCCGCCGAGCTGCATATGGAAAAAGAGAGTTTGATCGAAGATTTTTTGATCGCTTATCAAGAAGCCCTGATGGAAATCGGCTTTGGTCCGCGCGATCTGGCACGCATGAGTGCAGCGGCGCTTGTGTCCTAAAGCCAGGGTTTTTGGCTTAGGTGTCGTGGGACACTATTTAGAAATCCTTTTCACCCATTGGAACGGTGAGTAGCGCAAATAAAGCATGTTCGGTCTGATCGGTCACTCCTCCAGCTTTTTAGATGCTCGCCTCAAGGCCCGAGATCTGGGCTTTGATGATCTTGCAGATGGAGAGCTAGACATTTGGTGTAGCGCCCCACCTCAATTATTAGAAAATTTTGAGGTTACTAGTAATACAGGTAAAACAATTCAAGGCACCTACATAGATTCATGCTTTGTACCAGAAATGCTAGGTCGGTTTAAAACTGCAACCCGCAAGGTGCAAAATGCAATGGAGTTGGCCCAAAAACGTGGAATAAATATTACTGCGCTCGGCGGGTTTACTTCGATTATTTTTGAGAATTTCAACCTTGCCAAATTTCAACAAATTCGGTCAACACTTCTTCAGTGGGAGCGATTTACCACTGGTAATACTCACACAGCCTGGGTGATCTGCCGCCAAGTGGAGCAAAATGCTCCGGCATTGGGCATAAATCTTGCCAAGGCAAGGGTAGCTGTAGTTGGTGCTACAGGTGATATTGGCAGTGCGGTTTGCCGTTGGCTCACTCGCCGCAGTGGTGTGGGGGAATTGCTGCTGGTAGCCCGCCAGCAGCAACGTTTGAACGATCTGCGCAAGGAGCTGGGGGGTGGCAGGGTGCTCTCCCTTGAAGAGGCTTTACCTGAAGCAGATGTGGTTGTTTGGGTGGCTTCTTTACCTCAAACTCTGCAAATTGATTCCGCGAGCTTGCGAAATCCTTGCTTAATGATCGATGGCGGTTATCCAAAAAATCTAGATAGCAAAATTGCATCACCCAATATAAATATACTCAAAGGTGGCATTGTTGAATTTGCTAGAGATATTGGCTGGCAGGTGATGGAAATTGCTGAAATGGCAAATCCACGCCGCCAATTGTTTGCTTGTTTTGCGGAAGCAATGTTATTGGAATTCGAAGATTGGCACACTAATTTCAGTTGGGGCCGTAACAACATCACCCTTGAAGCGATGGAACAGATTGGTGCTGCTTCAATTCGGCATGGCTTTTCCGCTTTAGGTTTAGACGCTATTTCGCCAGCCCCTGCAGCAATTGCCGCTTGAACTAATGGCAGCACGTCGCTTTTTATTGGATTTTGAAAAACCTCTAGTTGACTTAGAGGAACAAATTGATCAAATTCGGCAATTAGCCCGTGATTCAGAAGTAGATGTAAGCCAGCAATTGCTGCAATTGGAAAATTTGGCGGCCCGCCGTCGTCAAGACATATTTGGTTCCCTTACCCCCTCTCAAAAAATTCAGGTAGCCCGCCACCCGCACCGGCCCAGCTGCCTCGACTACATCCAGGTAATAAGCGAAAAGTGGATTGAGCTGCACGGAGATCGCTGTGGCTCAGACGACCAAGCTTTAGTGGGGGGACTAGGCCAGCTTGGCGAACGGGCAGTGCTGTTTCTTGGTCATCAGAAAGGTCGTGATACGAAAGAGAATGTTGCCCGTAATTTCGGGATGGCATCCCCTGGCGGATATCGCAAAGCTTTAAGGCTGATGCGCCATGCGGATCGTTTTAATTTGCCCATTATTTGTTTCATAGACACCCCAGGTGCCTATGCCGGTTTGAAGGCTGAAGAGCTCGGCCAAGGAGAAGCAATTGCTGTGAATTTGCGTGAGATGTTTGGTTTGCGGGTGCCTGTAATTGCCACTGTGATCGGCGAAGGTGGTTCTGGTGGCGCACTTGGTATCGGAGTGGCGGATCGCCTTTTAATGTTTGAACATTCGGTTTACACCGTGGCTAGCCCTGAAGCATGCGCATCAATTCTTTGGCGCGATGCTGCAAAGGCTTCTACCGCCGCGGATGCATTGAAAATTACTGCCAGCGATTTAATTAAACTTGGAATAGTGGATCGCATTTTGCCTGAACCATCAGGCGGGAATCATTGGGCGCCTCTTCAGGCGGCTGAAACTCTCAGATTGGCTTTGGTGGAGGAATTAAACGGTTTACTTGAGTTCGAGCCTGAGCAATTGCTCGAGCGGCGCTATGCAAAGTATCGTGCGATTGGTGAAGTATTGGAAGCCACAGAAACACCTGAATAGGTTTATAATCTAATTGGATTTGGTTATACAGCTCAATCCTTAACTTTGCTCAAAATCTTTTGCAAAAAACTGCCCTAATTACAGGGGCCTCTCGAGGCATTGGAGCTGCCACGGCTAAACAATTTGCCAGAGCTGGCTGGAATCTAGAGCTGGTTGCCCGCCCCTCAGCGGAATTAGAAGCCGTTGCCTCAGATTGCCGCTCGGCCTCTGTGGACGTTTCCACAGCCGGCATAGACCTTGCAGATCCAACTCAAGTTTCGTCAGGGTTGCAGCAGTTGGTTGATGCAGCGGGGGTTCCTTCAGTTGTAATCAATAACGCCGGCGCTGGCCTAACCTCCGCTTTGGGAGCCACCAGCTTGGAGCAGTGGCAATGGTTGTTTCAGCTGAACCTCACCAGTGTTTTTCAGATCTGCAATGCCTTGCTGCCCGCTTTAAGATCACAAGGTGGAGGTTTGATAGTTAATATCAGTAGCCATGCTGCCAGCAAAACGTTTGCAGGCTGGGGCGCTTACTCCGCTTCAAAAGCAGCCTTGGCAGCTTTCAGCCGATGTTTAGCTGAAGAGGAGGGAACCCACGGCATCCGCGTTTCCACGCTTACGCTCGGTTCTGTAAATACGCCACTTTGGGATAGCCCCACTGTCCAGGCGAATTTTGATCGTGGGGCAATGCTCTCCTCTGAGCTTGTAGCAGAAACCCTGCTGCAAATAGCCCAAACCCCCCCCCAGCTTCTGCTGGAAGATTTAACCCTCATGCCCGCCACTGGCGCTTTTTGAGTTTCATGACTGCTTTAAACGACCTAAGCCCAATTGTTAATAACGGCTCATCCTCTGGGATCGCTAGCCTTTCTCTAGATAGAACTGTGATGCCCCGCACCATTAGTGAAATTATTAGGGCGCGCCTGGATGCTGCAGAAGTGCCTTATTTGGCCAACGATAATGTTGCTGAGCATCTTCAAGAAGGTGAATTAGAGCTACTTCAAAAGGAGGTTGCTGATCGAATGAGAGACCTCCTTCGTAGCTTGATAATTGATATCGATAATGACCACAACACCCAGGAGACGGCAGAGCGGGTTGCAAAGATGTATCTGCATGAAGTTTTTAAGGGTCGTTATCATCATCAGCCAAAAATTGCCTGCTTCCCCAATGTGAAGCATCTCGATGAAATTTATACCGTAGGCCCGATCACTGTTCGTTCTGCATGTTCCCATCACCTGGTGCCAATCCTTGGTAATTGTTGGATAGGTATTAAGCCTGGGGAAAGGGTGATCGGCCTAAGTAAATTTGCCCGTGTTGTTGATTGGGTATTTTCAAGGCCCCATATTCAAGAGGAAGCGGTAATGATCTTGGCTGACGAAATTGAACGCCTCTGTAAGCCCCAAGGCTTGGCAATTCTTGTGAAAGCTCAGCACTATTGCATGAAGTGGCGTGGCGTTAAGGAACCCCAAACAAGCATGGTTAACTCAATAGTTCGTGGTGATTTCCGCCACGATCCAAGCCTTAAATCTGAATTCTTTGAATTAGTTAGGCAACAGGAATCTGTTTTAGGTTGATCCTTAAATAGATAAAATTGTTGTTAGTAAATTTTTTACTTCAATAATATTTTTTATTCCAGGCGAAGCTTCAACTGAGCTCGAAGCGTCAATGCCGTATGGCTTCAACCCAAGCGCAGCAAGTGCTTTTATTGCGCTCGCTGCGTTAATTGAACCCATCCCTCCAGCTAGCCACCAGGGGCAACTTACGTTTAAGCCTTCTAGCCATTCCAGCGGCAAACTTTTACCTGTGCCGCCATGCTGATCTGGCACCCATGG
>VFLB01000035.1 GCA_009914645.1 Synechococcaceae bacterium Bin_79_3 | reverse complement strand
GTAGGGGAAACCCAAATGCCAGCTTGATGTTGATAGGCGAAGCCCCAGGACAAAAAGAAGACGCCTGCGGCCAGCCATTTGTTGGTCGTGCCGGCCAGTTATTAGAGCAGCTTTTGCTGCAGGCAAATCTGTGTAGCAAAAGCGATCTATACATCTGCAATGTGATCAAATGCCGTCCGCCTGGAAATCGCAAACCCAGCCCGATTGAAATTCAACAGTGCCGGCGTTGGCTTGATTCGCAAATCAGTTTGATCAATCCAGCCTTGATTTTGCTGGCGGGGGCCACCGCTGTTGCTGCAATTCTTGGAATAAAAGCAAAATTAGGATTGCAACGGGGCCGCTGGCATCAATTAGAGGAACGCAACTACCGGCCGATTTATCACCCTTCTTATCTCCTCCGTTTCCCTTCTGTGGCTGCAGATAGCCCAAGGGGTTTAACCCTTCAAGACCTAAGGGATACAGAACAATTACTGCGCAAATACTAAAAAATGTGCCATGGTTTGGCTCGACCCCAAACCCCCTGCCCATGACCGGCCTTCCGGCCCGTTTCGACACGGTGATCCATCGCCGTAAAACCCGCAGCGTGCGGGTTGGTGATCTGTGGATTGGTAGTGAGCACCCGGTTGTGGTGCAGTCGATGATTAACGAAGACACCCTTGATGTGGAGGGGGCCAGCGCCGGCATCCGGCGATTGCATGAGGCGGGCTGCGAAATCGTGCGGCTCACGGTGCCTTCTCTAGCCCATGCAAAGGCGGTAGCAGAAATCCGTAGCCTCGTTGCCAAAAGCGGAGCGGCGGTTCCCCTTGTGGCAGATGTGCATCACAACGGCATGAAAATCGCCCTGGAAGTGGCGAATCACGTGGATAAGGTGCGAATTAATCCTGGCTTATTTGTATTTGATAAGCCGGATCCAAACCGCACTGAATTCACTACAGCTGAAAGCGAAGCGATTGCTGATCGGATCACTGAAACCTTTGAACCACTGGTTAACTTGCTAAAAAAGCAAGATAAAGCTCTCAGGATCGGCGTAAATCACGGTTCATTAGCGGAGAGGATGCTCTTTAACTACGGCGACACCCCACTGGGAATGGTGGAAAGCGCTCTGGAATTCATTCGTATTTGCGATCGGCTTGATTTTCATAACATTGTTATTTCGATGAAAGCCTCTAGGGCCCCAGTGATGCTGGCCGCTTATCGCTTAATGGCCCATCGCATGGATGCAGCAGGTTTTCACTACCCCTTGCATTTAGGTGTAACGGAAGCGGGTGATGGTGATTACGGACGTATTAAAAGCACCGCAGGCATCGCCACCCTTTTGGCCGACGGGCTTGGCGACACAATTCGTGTTTCGTTAACTGAAGCGCCAGAAAAAGAAATTCCAGTTTGCTATGGCATCTTGCAAGCTTTAGGGCTTCGCAAAACAATGGTGGAATATGTGGCCTGCCCCAGTTGCGGCCGCACGCTATTTAATTTGGAGGAGGTTTTACATAAGGTGCGAGCAGCCACCGACCACCTCACCGGGCTTGATATTGCAGTGATGGGCTGCATTGTTAACGGGCCTGGCGAAATGGCCGACGCAGACTATGGCTACGTGGGCAAAACCCCTGGCATCATCTCCCTCTATCGGGGCCGTGAAGAAATTGGCCGGGTTCCAGAGGCGGAGGGGGTAGATGCGTTGATCGCACTGATCAAAAGTGACGGTAGATGGGTGGAGCCAGAGGGCTGAATAAGCGTTACGTTAAGGAGATCAAAATAAGTTCGATGAGTCAACTGGGTTTTCGCCGCATCGCATTAGTAGCTCTTGCTGGAGCCGGCAGCCTGGCTGCGGTTGTTGTGCTTGGCAGCGACGTATTACTTGGCAGCAGCACAGCTGCAATCATTTCCGATAGCCCTAAAGAGGTGATGGATGAGGCCTGGCAGATTGTATTTCGTGATTACTTAGATACCACCGGGAAGTACACAGAAGACAGATGGAAGATTTTACGGCGCGACGTTCTCAATAAAAGTTATGGCAACACAAAAGACGCTTATGAAGCTATTCGTGGAATGTTAGCCACCCTAGATGATCCATACACAAGATTCTTAGATCCGAGAGAATTTAAAGAGATGCAAATAGATACCTCTGGAGAATTATCCGGAGTTGGCATTCAATTAAGTCTCGATAAGGATACGAAAGAGTTAATAGTTGTATCACCTATAGATGGTTCGCCCGCATCCAGAGCCGATGTGAAACCAAAAGATGTAATTACCCAAATAAATGGTAAAAGCACAAAAGGAATGAGCACAGAGGATGCGGTTAAGTTAATTCGCGGGCCGGTGGGCACAAAGGTGTCAATACAATTGCGGCGCAATAAAACTCAACTTGTAATTGTTGATTTAATTCGCGATAGAATTGAAATTCATGCTGTTGACAGCAGGTTAAATACCACACCGGATGGCAGCAAGGTTGGTTACATTCGCCTGAAGCAATTCAATGCAAATGCCACCAAAGATATGCGTGCAGCTATCAGAGAATTAGAAGCCAAAGGCGTTCAGGGTTATGTATTAGATCTACGCAG
>VFLB01000219.1 GCA_009914645.1 Synechococcaceae bacterium Bin_79_3 | reverse complement strand
GTGCCAGCACCAATGCCTGGCTACAGCAGTGATCTCGTGATGGCAGGAGGCACCTTTATCGATGGCAGCACCAGTGAATTTTCCGCTGATGCGCCCCTTAGGGAGCCTTACGTGCTTTTCAGCCAAGGGGGCACCCACCGCAGCCACGGGGCCCTTGCTCTAGCTGCGGCGCTCACGGGCTGGTGGGCCCTTGCTTCAAACTAAAGACACTTTCCATCCACACGCAGGCGATGGCCCTTTCTTTTCCTGCTGAACTGCTTTATGCAGACAGCCATGAATACGTGGCAATTAATGCAGCCCCTATTCGCGTGGGCATCAGCGCTTTTGCTGTGCAGCAATTGGGCGACATTGTGTTTGTTGAATTGCCAAGCCCGGGTGCCGAGCTTGAACTTGGTAAAAGTTTTGGCACGGTGGAATCGGTGAAAGCGGTGGAGGAGATGTATGCCCCTATTTCCGGGAGGGTGCTGGCCTGCAATCAAGCGGTAATTGATCAACCTGAACTACTACAAAGCGATCCCTATGGTGCCGGCTGGCTGTTGGAATTAGAAGCCACTGATCCCAGCCAAGTGGCGGCTTTACTTGATGCCGCCGCCTACAGCGCCAAGGTGCAGGGCAAGTGAATTTTGATTTAGAGGCGGCTGATGCGTTTGTTGAGCGTCACCTCGGGCCATCGCCAGCTGAACAGGCCTTGATGCTGGAGCGGCTCGGCTGTGAAAGCCTGGAGGATTTGTTGCAGCAATGCGTGCCTGCAGCGATCTTGCTGCCCGCCAGTGAAGCTTGCGAGGGGTTGCCAACGGGTTGCTCTGAAGGCCAAGCCCTAGCGGATTTGGAGCAAATTGCTAGCCAAAACCAACAATTGCGCAGCCTGATCGGCCTCGGTTACTACAGCTGCCCAATTCCTGCCTTGCTGCAGCGTCATGTATTTGAAAATCCCGCCTGGTACACGGCATACACCCCTTATCAAGCGGAAATCGCCCAGGGTCGCCTTGAAGCGCTGCTCAATTTTCAAACCCTGATCAGCGAGCTAACGGGTTTAGCGATTGCCAACGCTTCTTTATTAGACGAGGCCACTGCTGCTGCAGAAGCGATGGCTCTTGCCCGTGGGGTATGCCGCCGCCCTGAGGCCCAACGCTTTCATGTGCAGGCGGATTTATTTCCTCAAACCCTGGCGGTGTTGCAAACCCGCGCTGAACCGCTTGGCATTGAGTTGGTGCTTGAAGACCCGCTGGCAATGCAGTTTGATCAGCGCAGTTTTGGCCTGCTTCTGCAGTTGCCCGGAGCGAGTGGCTGCTGCCTTAATCCTGAGGCGGTAATCGCTAAGGCAAAAGCGGCGGGAGCAGTAGTTATCGCTGTAGTGGATCCACTAGCGCAGGTGTTGATGGCACCGGTGGCCAGCTTGGGGGTTGAAATCGCAGTGGGCAGCGCCCAAAGATTTGGAGTGCCCCTTGGCTTTGGCGGCCCCCACGCTGCATTTTTTGCCTGCAGCGAAATTTATAAAAGGCAGATTCCTGGCCGGTTAGTTGGAATTTCAAAAGACGATGAAGGCAATGAAGCCCTGCGGCTTGCTTTGCAAACCCGTGAACAACACATTCGCCGTGATAAGGCCACGAGCAACATCTGCACAGCCCAGGTGTTACTTGCGGTGTTGGCTGGTTTTTACGCCGTCTACCACGGCCCAAAGGGCTTAAAAGCCCAGGCTTTGCAGGTGCAACGCTTAACAGCTGCTCTGGCTTTGGGTTTAAGCCAGATGGGGCTGGAATTGAGTGCCCCTCCCAGCTTCGATACCTTGCGATTGCGGCTAGAAAATCCGAGCAGTTGGATCGCCCAAGCAGAAGCAGCGGGGTTCAATTTCTTGCCATTGCCAGATGGAATTGGCATCAGCCTTGATGCTTGTAGTAATACCGCTGAACTGGAGCGCTTACTGGCCCTCTTCGGCACTGGATTAGGCCAACAGCCGCCCGCCATAAGCGATTTACTGGCTGCTGCTGCTGCAAGGCCTGAGGGGGTGGGGGAAATTGGCCCCCGGCTTCGCCCCTGGTTGCAGCAGGAGGTTTTTCAGCGCTATCGCAGTGAAACCGAGTTGTTGCGTTACATCCAAAGGCTGGTGGCTAAGGATTTTTCCCTTGTGCACGGGATGATTCCGCTCGGCAGCTGCACGATGAAATTGAACGGTGCGGCAGAGTTGCTACCGGTGAGCTGGCCTGCATTTTGTGCATTGCATCCCTTTGTGCCAGCGCCGCAACGCCAGGGTTACAAGCGTTTAATTAATGATTTGGAAGGCTGGTTAGCTGCCCTCACCGGTTTTGCTGCGGTTTCCTTGCAACCAAATGCCGGCTCCCAAGGCGAATTTGCAGGTTTGCTTGTAATCCGCGCCTGGCATAGCAGCAGGGGGGAAAGCCACCGCAAGGTGTGTTTAATCCCCACCAGCGCCCACGGCACTAACCCGGCCAGTGCAGTGATGGCGGGCATGCAGGTGGTGGCTGTGCAATGTGATGCCGATGGCAATATCGATCGCGATGATTTAGCCGAGAAAGCAGCTGAATACAGCAATCAACTGGCTGCACTAATGATCACCTACCCCTCCACCCATGGGGTATTTGAAGAAGGTATTACCGAAATTTGCAATTTGGTGCATGGCCATGGGGGCCAGGTTTATCTCGATGGTGCCAATCTCAATGCTCAGGTGGGGGTTTGCAAGCCGGGTTTATTTGGCGCGGATGTGTGCCATCTCAATTTGCATAAAACTTTTTGCATCCCCCATGGGGGCGGTGGGCCTGGGGTGGGCCCGATTGCGGTAGCAAGTCACCTTGCTCCATACCTGCCTGGCCACCCATTGGTGCCTTGCGGGGGAGCAAAGGGGATTGGCGCTGTGTCTGCAGCCCCATGGGGCAGTGCTTCGATCCTGCCGATCAGTTGGATGTATGTGCGGATGATGGGAGGGGCTGGGCTGCGTAAAGCAACAGCCGTTGCCTTGCTTGCTGCTAACGACTTAGCGGAAAGACTTAACCCCCACTACCCAGTGCTTTATCGCGGTGCAAACGGTCGTGTGGCCCACGAATGCATCCTTGATCTACGGCCCCTCAAAAACACCGCTGGGTTGGAGGTGGAGGATCTTGCTAAACGGCTGATGGACTATGGATTTCACGCCCCAACAGTGAGTTGGCCTGTGGCGGGAACTGTGATGGTGGAACCAACCGAAAGTGAATCTTTGCGGGAACTTGATCGTTTTGTGGAGGCGATGCTGTCAATTCGCCTTGAGGTGGCGGCAATCGAAGCAGGCCATAGCGACCCACAAAACAACCCCTTAAAACGCGCACCCCACACCCAGGCAGCGGTTACGGCAAATCAGTGGGATCGTCCTTACAGCCGCCAGGAGGCAGCATTCCCAGTAGCTGGATTGCTTACTAATAAATTGTGGCCTGCAGTGGCCCGCATCAATAATGCATACGGCGATCGCAATCTTGTGTGCAGTTGCCCATCGGTGCAAGAGCTAACAAGCCCTGAATTAACGCCGGATTGAAATCTTTTTTAATCTTGCAAAGCTTGATGGGTACTGCGATTTGAGCTAAAAACAAGATTTTCTTTATTTTGATAGCTTAAAACTTAAGATTTTCTACTTGATTTAAGCCTTGCCTTTGTTGCATTATCTGGTCCAACTGCGGTTGAAAGCCTTTTGGTTTTCAGAGCAAAGCTGTCTGATGGGGATCATGACCAGCAAAATCAACTCACATCTAAAAGTGCTCAGTAGCCCTGAGCTACCTTTCCAGGCGGGTCAGATACAGCAATCTTTAGCGAAGGGCGAAACGGTGCAAATGGAAGGCACCAATGTGGTGCGGGTGCCATTTGGTGTGCGCAAACCACGCCGCACCCGCCCACAGCGCCCCTTGCACTGGGCCACCTTGGTAATTCCGCTGCAAAGCTGGGACCCCACCCCGCCGCCCCAGGCGGCTTAAGCGCAGTATCGCTGCTGTTGATTGTTGGCAATATTTTCTAAACGCAATTGACTAGGGCTTGAGCTACTGCTTTTAGTTTGCTGCGGTAATAGATCGAGCCGCGGCCGACGATCGCGCCCCAGCCGCGCCAAACGCCAATCAACCAAAGCTTTTACATCTGAAATTGAACATGCTGGTGCACGAAAGGGCAGCACATGCATCGGGCTGCGTTCTGGCCTCACCAGCCAGCTGAAATCTTGCTGAGGGATCAGCACAAAACCGCGATATCGCACCGGTGGTTCAAGGGGTTTTATAACGCTTGAGTTGAGTTCGTTAAGGGTTTCGCCCGCTTGCACAACCGTGAATCCAAATCAATTCCATTTGAACCCAAAACCATTGAATTAACACGCTTTTTTCTTAAAGCCAGATATTTAAGCGGTTAGTAATTAGCGCCACTGCGGCGATGGTGCAGAGCTGTTAAGCCGGATTCATCAAAAAGGCCACCGCCAGTTACTTGGGCATAGAGCACCCAGTGGTCGCCGCAATCCATTCGTTGTTGCACAGTGGCTTCTAGCCATGCCAATGCATCTGGCAGCAGGGGTTGCCCCGCGGGGCTGTTGCGCAATTCAAGGCCAGCAAAACGATCACTGCCAGGGCTGAAAGGCTGCAAAAACTGCTTCATTGTTGTTAATTCACGGCCTGCAGCAAGCACGTTCAAAGCAAAACGATCGCCCACATGAAGCAGTGCTTCCACAGCTCGATCGCGGGCTACCGCCACACTGAAACCGGGCGGTTGAAAACTTGCCTGGCTCACCCAGCTCGCCACCATTGCACCACTAAGGCTTTGCTCCCCCTCCCCTTTGCGGGCCGTTAATACACAAAGGGAACCGATCACCCTGCCGAGCGCCAGAACTGCGGGGTCGCTGCGGCTTTCACTGAGGCCGCCAGCAGTGCGTTTTTGTTGGCGTTTTTGTTGCTGTTGCAACTCCCTCGCCAAGGCCATGCCGGTTTCTTCACAGCGTTTAAGCGTTTGAGCATCGGGTTTGAATTTCACCCGGATTGCTGCAAAGGCTTGCTTAAATCCTGCATCACTAAGTTTGCTTTCGAGCAGATCAACCGCTTCACCACTCCAACCAAAACTGCCAAATACACCCACAGGTTTGCTGCGATCGCCTTCTGCAAGCAAGGTGCCAAGGGCAGAAACAATTGGGGTGGGGGCATGCCCCCCCAAGGTTGGCGAGCCGATCAATACGGCATTGCAATTCTTAATTCCATCTAGCAGTAGCCCGGGGTCGCTGAATTCGCAATTCAGGCTGTTTACGCGCACGCCAGTGCGAGCGATACCTTGGGCAATGGCATCAGCAATAGCGGCGGTATTGCCATAGGCGCTGGCATAAATGAGGGTTACAGCAATACTTGCTTTACGTTGCACTTCCCCCCAACGGCGGTAATCAGCCAGGAGGCTGCGCCAGCTATCCACAATTGCGGGGCCATGGCCTGGAGCAATACTACGGATTGATAATTCTTCTAAGCGGTTAACTACCATTTCAACCTGGTTAGCCATTGGCGCCATCAGGCAGTCGTAGTAGTAGCGGCGATCTTCGCTACTACTAGTGGAATTGATTTCGGCGTAGCTTTCGGTGCAGAAATGAGCGGCAAAGAAACGGCCGCTCATCAACAGACCACTGGCGAGGTGGAATGCTGCTAAGCCGCCGGGCCAGCGGGGTGTGGACAAGGCCAATAGCTGCAATTCTTGGCCATTGGGTAATAGAAGTAGCTGTTCATGTTTAACCACCTCCAATGGTGGCAAGGCTGGCGGAGCTGGCGCTTCATTGCCCGGCCGTTGTTGATGCCACAACTCCTTAAGTAGTTTTGCGCCGGCATTAGATGCCACCAGTTTTAGTTGGGGCCAGCTTTTAACTAAGCGCTGCAGCAAGGCCACCCGATTTGGGTTCACATCGCCTTGCACCACGGTGAGGGGGCTGGTGAAGGGCACCAAATTTGTTAGTTGTTCTAAAAATGGCTCCGCAAAGGCATCCCCAGGTGGATGCACCAGAAGAGCTGCGCAATTCCCGCTACTGGTATGCAGGAAACTGTTGTGGCAGGTGCCCCGCTCCAGCCCATACTCCACCTCAAATCGCAAGCGCTTTGGACTTAACCCCCTTAGGCATAAAAACTGATCATCCAAGGGCAGTTGGATTACACGGCGATCTTCCATAAATTTATTGTACCTAAATTCTTTAGGGAATTTACTAGCAGCAGGTTTTAAGCCCTTAAATAGCCATGCTAATTTAAATACAATTTAAGGGTATCTCGGATGGCTAGCACCTATAACATCGCAAATCTTTTTACAAATGTAGATCTAGCAAGATATTTAACAGAAAACTTAGTTGAAAAAGAATTGGCACTTCTTAAAAACCCTGGTCAGTTTTCTTCTGTAATTTTATTTGATCAAGCTAACGGAGTTGACAATAACCTTGCTTTCCCAACTGGCTGGAACGGAGCAGATTCCTACTATACAAGTGGGTTTTCTCAGGATATTTGGAAGGAAACAGGTATAGCAATCGTACAACCCAGTAAAATAGCTAATGAAAAATTAAACACAATTTATGAAGAAGCCATTAAAAAACCCTCCAGTTATGCAAATGATTTAACTCAATTGATTTTTACCACTGGTAGTACAAAATCTTCCCAGAATATATCCCCAGTCATTAATGTTGGCGTTACTACTAAGTTTGATATTTTACCAGAAATGCAAACTGGTTCTCCGGTTGCTGTTGATTACCTTCTTGATCAATCAAATAGCAGTATATTCTTTAACAAAAAAACCCACGCTATTTGGCTTTCAAATCATGGTGGCAGTTTTATCAATGGATCGAATGGAGATGGTCCGAGTACTGATCTCGATCAAAACTATACCAATCTAGAGGTTGTTGATTTCAAAAATAGCCTTTTTAAATCTATTTCAAACTCAGCCCAGGAAAGTAGATTTGGATTGGTAACCTACGACGAATGCCTGATGGCTAATGTTGAATTAGCCACTGAGCTTTCTGGCGTAACCCGCTATATTCTTGCTTCGCAGGAGATAGTACCTGGATATGGTTTTGATTACCTTCTAACTTTATCTGATTTTAAAACAAATTCCAAACTCGAATCACAATCAGATATAGAGTTGACATCTAAACGTTTAGGCGAAGCATTCGTCTCAACTTTTAACGGTCGTAATGGTAATTTTTATACTATTTCTCTCACGGACACAAATGGCATTCTAGATCTTAATATAGCTATTAAAACTTATGTGGATGAATTGTTGAAAAGCAATGATAAGCTTTTGAACAACCTGCTTGATACCCTTAGATTAAAAGGAACTTCCTATGAGTATAAATTTTTGCAGGATCTTGGTAATCTTGCTCTGATTAGCAAAAACCTGCAAGGAGCTTCAACAGCACTAATAAATGCTTCTCAAGAAATTTTAGTAAAGCTTGATAAAGCAGTTGTTGTGAATAATCAAGGATATAGACCTATTGAAGATGGGTTTATAGAAAAAAATAGTTCAGGTCTTACAATTACACTTCCAACTAATTATGATCAGTACGTTGAGTTAGGAACTTCGGCAAACTTCAAGATTAAAGCACCAGCATTTGAGGCTCAAACTGGATGGTCTGTACTGCTTGAAAGGATTTCAAAGTTGTTACAAACGGTTGAGACAAACACTGCTTCTGCAGACCAGTCAGATAAAAAACTCCGTTACAGTGGAGAGATAATAAAAAGCCCATCAAATGAAGCATGGTTTGCTCTAGAAATTAATGGTTATTTATGTGAATTTTCTAGCAATCCGCTTATAAACAGCAGTAGCTTTACTTTGCCTGAGCTAAAAACTGCAAAAGCATCGGACCTTATCTTGTATTTAGATATTCTTAATTTAGAAAATCCAGGTATCATTATTTTTGAATTTCAAGATATAAATGGCAATATCAAAGGCACCTTGTCTAAACAGATAGACAACTATGATGTATTACTATTTGATTTTTCGGAGCTGGAATCCGAAGATACACTTTTAGAATTCGCTAATGGTGATAAGATTGTGCTTATTCCATCTGGTGGATTAGATATCTCTTACGACTTGGATATGATGGTAGCGGATCACGATCTGCAAGAATTTGGCGAATCAGACATTAATGGAATCTCTGCTAAATTCAATACACCTATACTGCTTAATACCTCTTTGATCGCCAATCGAGATCAAAAGTTTTTATTCAGTACTCCAATCTTGCCTCAGGAGTTAGGCAACGAGGAGCAATTATTTCATACTGATGTTGTTTTACTTTCTGAATTCCCTGGAAGCTTCCGGGTCTCCTTTGAGGAACCCGGCGGGGCGAGTGTGGCTTTTGAATCAATGGACTATATAGATGAATTGATCAGTCTAAAACCATCTACTGAATATATTTTAACTGTATCCTACCAAGAAAGTGAAGAAATTTATTCAAATATCGATTCGGAAAAGTTATCAAGCCCATCATCTGATGTGGCCCTTTATCTTAATTATACTGTAAACCCACAAATTGATTTAGATGATGCGCTGCTAACTAAAAATTCGCAAATTATTGATTGGGGTAAATATAGTGTTGAAAGCAACCTTGCGAATAAATCTAGTATTGTTAAAACTGAAATGTCTAGGCCTATAACAACCTTGCAAGACTTAACAGAGGGCACATCTATACATGCAAATATTTCATCCTTTCAAGTTGATAAGAATTCCACTTTTAAGGCTAGTACTGACGGTGGAACTGAAACTTATTTTTCAGGACTTTGGACAAGTGCAGAAGATTTAAAAATAAGAATGCATGTTGAGGGAAGATCTGCTAATAGCGCTTCATTCGCTTTCTACAAAGTAGACTCACTTACAGGCGCAATACTCACTTCTAATGGATTAGTTAATCCTAAGGATCGTAAAGATTACTTTGAAGCTGCTAAGAATAATCTTGTTTCTCCATTGGTTGATTTTGATGGCTTTAATAAAAACGGTGATATATTAGTTAATGTTGAAAAGGGTCAATCTTATGCTGCACTTTTGATCACTCATTCGCCAGATGGTATGCAAATGCCGCTTTACTCTATTTTGGATGCGAATATCAACTCCTCAGTCCAATGCATTTCTTTTGGCTCTGGTCTATATGGTTTTGAGGATTTAATTAATAGTCAGGGAATTAATTCTGATAATGACTTTAATGATCTTATATTTTATACTGAAAGGTGAATCTATGATGTTTAGCGTGGGTTGTAGTCTAGGTCTTACTTATTAGTAGTGGTTGCCAACTTTGCGATGGTGGGTTGCCGTGAGTGCTTGCTGATCAGCTACGTTGCCGTTTCGAACTTCTGCATAAATAAGCCAATGATCGGCGCATTCCATGCGTTGCATCACTACGCAATCAAGAAATGCCAGGGCATCACTTAATACAGGTCCGCCGATGGCGGCAGAATCTAAGGTGGCAATACCCTCAAAACGATCAGCACCGGGGGGAAAGCGCTTTAAGAAATGCCGCAGTAGGGGCTGGTGGTTTTCAGCTGCTAAAACATTAATTACAAAATTATCGCCCATCTGTAATAACGCCTCGATAGCACGATCTTTTGCAACAGCCACCGTTAGCCCGGGGGGGGCAAAGCTCGCTTGGCTTACCCAGCTAGCAACCATGGCGCTACTGCGTTCTTCCTGCCGCGCTGTTACCACATATAAGCCGCCACTAAGGCGACCTAGAGCTTTATCAACATCTGCATCTAGAGCCTTCATCGCTGCTATAGCTTTATCGCGCAGTAGCAATTGACCTAAATCGGTGCCAGCCTCTTCGCATAATTGATAGGCAGCAGCATCAGGCACACTACGAATGCGCAGAGCTGCAAAAGCTTGGCTATGGCCAAGTTCGCGCAATTGGCCAGCAATAGCATCAATCGGGTCGTCGTTGCCGCCATAGGCGTCGTATAAACCCACTGGTTGTTTCGTTTGTAAAGCTGCTAAAACGGTGCCCCAATTGCTTTGTAAATCGCTATCGCGGTTAGCTGGCGGGGTGGGGAGCACCACTGCAGCTGCTTCTCCAATCAAGGCTGCCAATTCTTGGGGTTCTGTACCCCTTAGATCCACCAATTGCACGGGCAAATCTGTTTTATTGATACCTCTAGCGATCGCTTGGCTAAGACGATCACAGAATCCATATAAACTCACATAAACAACAGCTGCGTAGCGATCGCCCTTGCTGCGCTCACGGCTCCAATCGCCGTAGTCGTTTAACCATAATTTGAGATGATCTCTTAGTAAGGGGCCGTGGCCAGTAGCGATCAGTTTTATAGGCGGAAGCGCGTCTATGCGTTTTAGTGCTTGCAGCACGCTGCGGGCATTCGGGCCCATCAGGCAGTCGTAGTAGTAACGAAAATCTGGTGCTATGGCACCTGGATCAATATCAAACGTTGCTTCGCTGCAATAGTGCAAACCAAAAGCATCACAGGTGTAAAGCACTGCGGTGCCATGGTCGAAACTAAATATTGTGTCTGGCCAATGCAGATTTGGAGCGCTTAGAAATTCCAGTTCGTGCTGAATGCCACTGTTGGCATTTGCACCGAGATCAAGGCGATCACCGCTCTTAACAGCGCGGCTGCGAAAGGGGCGATGCACCATGCTTTCGAGGTAGTTGATCGCCACCTTGGAAGCCACTACCTCCATGTTTGGGTTTAAATCCAATAGATCTGCAACTAAACCGGAATGATCTGGTTCTGTGTGGGAAATAACCAGGTGATCAATCAAACAGGGATCAATAAGCTCTTTTAGTGCGGGTAACCATTGATTACGGAATTTTGCATGGCTGGAATCCACAAGGGCAACGCGTTCTCCTCTTAACAAAAAGGAGTTGTATGTGGTGCCGTTGCGCAGGCCGAATTCAATATCAAAACGGCTGCGATCCCAATCAAGTGATCGCAATGTGGTTGTGTCGGCAGCAATATCGGTCTGCTGCACTGTGAGCCTTGGCTCCATGGCTGATTTGCGTTAAATCAAATCTAAGGCCGGCTTGGTGCTGTTGCTGCGCAAACTTAACCCTGGTATTGAGCTCACTAATGCCGATACTTGATCGCGAAACTGCTGCAAAGTTTCATCGGTGCCTGGTTCCCCATGCCATTGCAAACGGGTTAACAGCTCGAGCCCGCCTTGTTCCTTATCCGGCTGGAGCGTTGCATCAAGGCAAAGCAGCCCAACAATGTTGGGATGGCTTGCCCGCAGCGCCCCATGCACTGCTCCGTTATCGATGATTTCAACGCGGTGGCCAAGGCGTATCAGCTCTTTACGTAAAGCATTTAGCCAAATGCGCAGCCCAGGAGCGGTGCTGGTGCACACGCGTATGAGTTCCATCCGAAACCATGCATGGATGAGATTGTGAGTCTCGTTTGTTGCAGGTTGGATTGGCTGTGCCCTGGGCCACCTTTGAAGAACTAGCCCTCTACCGCAACAGTTACAGCAGCATTGGATTCTGCTTTTGGTGCATTGATATGCAACAAGCCATCTTTGTAGTTGGCCTTTAGTTGGTCGCGGTTGATGCCACGGGGGAAGTGGAAACTACGGCTCCAGGTGCCATAGCGGAACTCATTCACTAAAGGAGCGCTTTGTTGAGGTGTTTGGTTTTGATCTTCCGTCGAATTAAAAGTTGGAACGCAGCGTTGGGCTGTAACCACCAAGCTACGTTCTGTTGCTTTTACATCGATCGATAAACGATCAACACCAGGTAATTCAAGGCTGATCTGGAAGCCTTCATTCGTTTCACGCACTTCAGCGGCCGGTACCCGTTCGGCCTGTGCTATTTGCTGTTCAAGTTTGTCGAATAGATCGAAATGGGTTGAGTGGCGAGTAAGCATTGTTTGAAGTTCAGTAGACCCATCAAGCATCGTTAAAAGGAATGCTGTTGTGGAGTGTATGAACCGAACTTTTTGGTTCGGTGCTCCTTACCGGCTTCGGTTCTCCGCACCACCACCAATCGCTAAAACATGCGGCTTGGCCCCTGTAGTGCAACTCTGCATCAATCAAATTCCATAGTTTTGCGCCGCGAAGTTGGAATCGTTTCCCCTGGCTATTAATTCGTTCACCTGAATAGCCCTCAATCCAATTTTTATCTTTTACCTGCGCTAAAAACTTTTCACGATCAAAGCGTTGCTGTTGGCTTGCACTAAGCCTTGAAGGTAAACCCACCATCTCAGACCAGCTGCGTTTGAATAGGTTTAATGCGGCTCTATTTGCATATATAAAACATGGATCTTCTGCGCCATTATGGCAAAGAATCACTTCGTCTAGTATGAATAATTCTTGAGCTGCAAGGCGAGTTCCTTTCGCTTGCAATAAAGGCCTGCCAAAATACTTCAGATGCGATTGTAATAATAAAGCCACCAGCCCCAGGGTTTCGGGGCACAGCCAGGGGGGATCGCTTGTGCTGTTTTGGTTCATTAATTTGAATCAGTTGCCATCGCCAACAACATTGCTGCTTGCGCTTTTTGATTGCTATGTTCACGCAAGTGTTCCAAAAATATTTGTTTCGCCTGTGGATAAAGCGGTTCCTCTGCTAGGGGTAGATCACCAGCTTCAGCTAAGCCACTGCTCTCAAGGGCTGGGGTGATCACCACCAGATCAGGATCTAATGGTGAGTTGTATTGCCACCATTTCGCGGCATCTACATAATTCTCAATAGCTTGATTAATAGAAATGCCGGCAATTTCTTGCTTATTTTGTAATATTATTTTGCGCTTTTCAGCTAGCGCCTGCAGTAACTGCTTGCGGCTGCGGCCCCGTAATTGGAATAAAACAAAAGGATCTTCAGTGAAACGATCACCCATTAAGTAATAAACAGCACTTATATGTTTGCAGGGATTTGCCTTGTCTGGGCAGCTGCATTCACTACCAACTTCTTCTAATTTAAAAGGGAATAATCTGCGGCCGCTGGCGGCAAAAGCTCGTTCGATATCCTGAGGCATAATTCCGGCCAATAGCTGACATGCCCAGCGCGCTTTTTGGCTGAGGGCTTCTAATACAAATTCCCAATCTTCATCAGTTAAAACATCAAGCCATAATTGCACTTTATAAGGTTCTGATTCAGTGCCCTGCACCTCTGCCTGTACCTTACGTCCTTCAAACCTAATTGAAACTACATTGCCTTCACGGGCATAAATCCAGGCTCTTTCTAGGCGCTTTTTATAGCGATATGAATTAATTAATTCCATCCACTCCAACACCCACCAAGGCTGCTCTCCCAATCCATCTTTACCTAATTGGGTGGTGATATTATTGCCGCTTGTCATTTTTAGTTTTCCTCCAGGGCCACCAGGTTTCTCAACTGTG
>VFLB01000229.1 GCA_009914645.1 Synechococcaceae bacterium Bin_79_3 | reverse complement strand
GGTAGGTAATCTTCACCCACTAACTTTCCACCTTTAGCCTTGAGTTGCTCCTTCATGATCGTGTTGGCAGTACGTGGATACACGTAATCAGAACCAACTAAGAAAAAGTCTTTGCCTTTATTTTTAAGAAGCCAATCCACCGCTGGCTCAGCCTGCTGATTTGGTGTGGCGCCGCTATAGAAGATATTTTTTGAGCATTCCTGGCCTTCATATTGAATTGGATAAAAGAGGAAATGATCCTTTGCTTCGTAAACAGGCAGCATCGCCTTACGGCTGGCGGAGGTCCAACCACCAAACACAACAGCTACCTTATCTGAATCGATAAGTTTCTTAGATTTCTCGGCAAAAGTTGGCCAATCAGAGGCTCCGTCTTCCTCCACAGGAACGATTTTTAACTTTTTACCATCGATAACAACACCACCCTTGGCATTGATCTCATCAATGGCCATTAATTCAGCTTCGGCCACAGTATTTTCAGAGATGGCCATGGTGCCACTGCGGGAATGCAAGATACCCACCTTCACTTCACCATCAAATCCGCCATCAGCCTTTTTCTCACCACTGCAAGCCACTATTGAAAGGCTTGCCGCTAAGGCAGTGGTGCCACTGATGGCTCGAATGAAAAGCTTGTTTGAACGAATGGGTCCCATGCAAAAACTCCAAGTTTTGATCCGCGATGCAGCGGTGTACTAGGAACTTATGGGTAGAAGAAATACTCGGTTGTAGCAGATGAAACTTTTTCAGTTACTTGGTAGCTGTTGCAACAAAAATTGCACCACCTGCTGCACACCCTCTCCTGTTTTTAGGTTTGTAAAACACCAAGTACGCTCCCCACGCATACGTTTAGTGTCGCTGGCCATCAAGGCCAGATCAGCTCCCACCATGGCGGCAAGATCGATCTTATTGATTACTAATAGATCAGACCGAGTAATCCCTGGGCCCCCTTTGCGGGGAATCTTGTCGCCAGCGGCCACATCGATTACATAAATACAGAGATCTACAAGTTCAGGGCTAAAACTGGCAGCCAAATTATCGCCACCGCTTTCCACAAGCACCAAATCCAAGAGCGGAAACGCAGCTTCTAGCTCCTCCACCGCTGCTCGATTGATGGAACAATCTTCCCGAATTGCGGTGTGGGGGCATCCACCGGTTTCCACCCCGCGAATTCTTTCTGGTGGCAATGCACCAACCCGGGTAAGAAACTGAGCATCCTCTTGGGTATAGATGTCGTTAGTTACAACAGCAAGTTGGAGGCGATCCCGCAAGCTGCGGCATAAAGCCTCCACCAGAGCAGTTTTACCGCAGCCAACGGGCCCAGCTATACCTACCCGTAATAAACTCATCCAACTACTTTATTTGCACGTTTTAGCAATTCCTCTGGCAGGGTTACTCCAATTGCTTTTGCTGTATTTCGATTTAGTAGCAGTTCGGTTTTAGTGAGTGGTTCAAAGTTCATACGAGCCGGCGATTCACCTTTAAGGATTCGCACAGCCATTTCGCCTGCTGCAAATCCATCTTCGTAATAACTCCAACCGATCACCCCTAAACAGCCAGGCAGATCGATATCTGGGGGATCAACTGAATACACAGGGATCTTATTTTCAAGGCCCACTTTGCAAATCGAGCTGAAAGCTTGAATCGTTGCATAGTCGCCAATTTTCACAAAGGCGCCAATCTTCTTTGCCGCAAGTGCTTGAGCCGCCTGTAACACTTCACCTGAATTTGCTACCGCTTGGCTTTCCAGCTTTATCCCACGACGGGCCGCTTCCTGCGCTAGCAACTTGGCCTCAAATTCGGAATTGGGTTCGCCTGGGTTGTAGATCAAGCCCACGCTGCTCAAATTTGGATCCACTTCACGCGCTAAATCCAACTCCTCCCCCACCGGATTTGTGCCAACGGTGCCCACCACATTTGGCTTGTGTTGGCCCACCTTGCCGGGAGGTGTTCCAGCCCCTGCCCCCCATGGATTTGAGCAATAGCAAAACACCACAGGCATTGAAGACGGTGCCACCTGCATCGCCGCCTGCAAAGGTGGCGTTCCAATTGCTAAGAACAAATCCACCGGTACGCCAACAAATTGTTTTGCCACCAGGGTGGTATTTGCTAACTCACCGGCGGCATCTTTTTGGATCACATTTAAGGATTCACCTTCCGCGTAACCAGCCTTAGCAAGGGCTGCCATAAATCCCTTGCGCACAGAATTTGGCGGAGCAGCATCTACAAACTGCAGCATGCCGATGGTGGGGCCTTTTACTTTTTTATCGGCGCCAAGTTTTGAGCAAGCTGCGAGCAATGCCGTGCTGCTAAGGCCAACACTTGCTAAGCCAAGAAAAGTACGCCGTTCCATCAGTAATTAATCAGCATTTGATTCGCTTACTTTGGCGCTGCCATAGAGCTCTCGCAAGTTTGTGTGGCTTAAACCTGCTTTTTCTGCGCCACTCCAATCCCCCCGCACCGAACCTTCATGGAGCATTAGCAAGCGATCGCCATGGGTTAAGGCTTGCTCCAAGCTGTGGGTAACCATCAAAGTGGTGGTACGGAGTTGACGCACCAAACGTTCTGTGAGTTGCATCACCCGCGCTTCCGCCTTTGGATCCAGGGCTGCAGTGTGCTCATCGAGCAGCAATAGTTCAGGTTCAGCCAAGGTGGCCATCACCAGGCTGATCGTTTGCCGTTGGCCGCCGGATAATTGGCCCACAGGTGTATTTATGCGATCAGCAAGGGGCACCTCAAGGCTTTCCAATAGCTCTTGGAAACGACGCACGTCAAGCTTGTTTGGGCGAATACCTAAAAGACCTTGCCACCTAAAAGGTGAACGGCGCCTTGATTCAGCAAGCCGTAAATTTTCAGCAATCGTGAGCCCTGGCGCGGTGCCATCAAGGGGGTTTTGCATTACCCGACCAATCCAGCGGGCTCTGCGGTAATCCTTCAAATGTTGCAAGGGTCTGTTTTTTAAGCGCAAACTGCCGGCCTGCAATTTGAGGCTGCCAGCTATGAGATTTAGCAATGTGGACTTTCCAGATCCATTGCTGCCGATTAATACCAAAAATTGAGCAGTGGGGCATTCGAGCTTGAAATCCTTAAACAGCTGGCGCCAACTGCCACCTGGCTGGCTATGACCCCAGCAAAGGCCTTCGATCTGCAAACTCATAAACGCTTACCTCCATTTGCAAGACCCGGCAATCGCAACCTACCAAGTGCCAATGCTGCCAAAAGCAATAGCGCTGTAACGAGCTTTAAATCCACAGGCTCGAGGCCAACTTGCAAAGCAAGCGCAATCATGAAGCGGAACAAAATCGATCCAATCACCACTGCAGCAAGAGCCATCGGAATTGACCGGGGTCTACATACCGATTCACCAACGATCACAGCGCCAAGGCCAAGAATTAAGGAACCAAAACCCATAGTTACATCAGCAAAACCCTGGTAGTAAGCAACTAAGGCACCTGCTAATGCAACAAATCCATTGGCAATTGCAATCCCCAAGATGAGGCCGGTAGCTCCACTCACTGCATTGGCGCGGGCCATGGTGGGGTTATTGCCAAGGGCCCTAAGCGCTAGGCCTAAATCAGTTGCAAGCAATAAAGCAAGTAAACCAACCAAGCCGATAACCACCAAGCTGAGGGCAATCGCCCAGTCGCCATCTCCACCACTACCCATATCAGGCAGAGGATCAAGGCCTAAATTGAGATTGATCAAAGGGATATTTGAGCGACCCATCAAACGCAAGGTGATCGAATAAAGCCCTGTGCTGGTGAGAATGCCAGCAAATAAATCGTTAACTCCAAGGCGCGTGTGAATTAGTGCCGTAACGCAACCAGCTAGGGCACCACTAAGCACTGCAGCTAGTAATGCAAGCGCAGGATTCATGCCATTTGTGATGAGTACTGCCGCCATGCCACCACCGAGCGCAAAAGAGCCATCTACTGTGATGTCTGCAAAATTGAGTACCCGCAGAGTTAAATAAACTCCAAGGGCTAAACCGGCATAGGCAAGACCCTGGTTGTAAGCCCCAAGCCAAATAGAAAACATCGCCTTCAGATTCAAGCCACCATTCTGCTGCCACTAACTGGAATTGCCTGATTTCGCTGCTATCGATCCAATCACCCTGGCGGCATTGATTACCTGCGGCCTCGCGGGGGGCTTTATCAACACAATTGCAGCCAGCGGTGCAACGGTTACTTTGCCAACGATGATTAGCTTGGGGCTTAGCCCAGGAATCGCGAATGGCACGAATCGATTAGCAGCAGTGGCGGGATTGGCAACTGCCACCTGGCGTTTTCAACAGGCGGGGGCAATCCCATGGAGGCTCACCTTAAAAGCAACATTGCCAATGGTGCTTGGCGCCAGCCTTGGCGCCCTAGGTGCAACGGCTTTAGCAGATGAATGGATAACGCTTGCTGTTGCAATTTCATTGATTTTTGTATTGATTATATTGACAACAAAACCAACTCAATTATTGCAAGAACCAGCAATAGAAAATGAGAATATAGAACCCAAACTC
>VFLB01000339.1 GCA_009914645.1 Synechococcaceae bacterium Bin_79_3 | reverse complement strand
TTGCTCCTGGCCCGCCTCCAGCGATAGATCACTAATTACAAGTAATGGAGTAACCCATTCCAGCTGCCTTAAAAACATTAATAAGCCTTGATAACTACCTTTTACCACCATTAGCTGTTGGTCTTTTTTTACCCCTTCCCCCAGCAATGGATCACCACTTGCCGCTGGGGCGCCAGGAGATGCAACAACTGGAGCAGCAGTGCTTGTTTGTGGTTCATAGCTTTCTAAATTCACCCCTGCTTTTGCTGCTTCCACACTTAATTGGCTTAATAGCGTTGCTAACGAACGATCACCTGCCACCAATTGCAGCAGCTTCATTTTTTGACCCTTTGAGCGGGCTTGTTGTTGAAATAAACGTCCCTGGGCGCGCACCACCTCAGCGAGTGCATCTCGTTTTGTGATCCGTTCTTTTTCCAACTTATCTAGTTCTTGCAGCTTTCCAGCCAATGGCACTAAAGCCAATCCAGCAATTACAGCTGCTAACACCAGCCCCGCCAGCACCGGCAATAGCAACAAAGCCCGTTCTGGTGTTACAAGCGCAAGCCCCGTTGCTTTTTGTTCCGGTTGAAAATTTGTCATGGCAGTAACCCCATCTGCTTAATCGCATCTACCCGCGCCGCCATTCCTAATGAGCCCAAAGGCTTTAGTTGTTGCAATAGCAGATAAGGCTTTTGCGGTTTTGTATTATCAAAATCAGCTATTAATTCAAAACTCACCGCCGCTTGCTCTTCATTATCTTTAGATTTTGTTTGTTCTTGTTGTGCTTTTTTTAATTGCACTGGTTTTTTAAAAAATAATGATTTCTCCATCGCTAATTGCAAACCATTAATACGCACAAAACCTGCTGGCATTGCCGCCTTACCTTTCAAACTAAAACTACCGCTATCTGCTTTTACTGTTTGCAATTGCAAACCTTGGGGCGTTATTGCTGCTAATTCCGCCAATAGCGCAGAGGAAGACCGCACCGCTAATAAACCATCTACCAATACAAGATTGGCCTGATTTAATTTCAATACCTTCATTTCTAACTGGGTATTTTCCTGTTGAAGCTTGTCGTGCTGGCTTGCAGCCGGCTCCAGCGCCAATACCGATGCCTGCAGCAACTGCTCCCGCCAAAACATCCCTATCCCCACCAGCACTACCAAGGCCAATGGCACCAACCCATAGGCAGCACCTTTAGTTAGCAATTGCCTTGGCGACACCAATGGTTTAGGGCTAAGCCCCAACTCCTCCCGCCGTTGCCGCAGCAGATCTACCTGTAGGTGTTCAGCCATCTGCGATGCGTTGCGCCGTGCCTATGAGGCCGGCGAATGCTGCATCTGTCAATGGATCGCCACTACTAGCAACACGCAATGGCGCTAATTGAAGCCAACCATTACCGCCCTCCAGCAGCTGTTCAGCCAGCCCTTGCTGCTGCAATTCACAACCCATTAGCCATAGCGGCTGATCATGGAATTGGCTCAGCACTGCTAATTCAGCCAATAATTTGGCGCTGTTAGCCCCTCCTGCTGGCCCCAAACGCTGTTGATAAAAAGGTTTGCCCTTTTGCATCCAGGTGAAATGGGATGCATTGGTTTGGAGATCCAGCAGCAAGCAATCAGGCGCAGCAGGATCACCAAACTCAATACCAAGGGCCCGCAACTGCGCTATTTCCGCCACTTCAAGGAAATCAAGTTCCAAATCAGCAATTGCAAAAACCTCAATCCAGCGATCAATCGTTTGGCATTTATTCAAAAGTGCCATCCATTCACCGGGTTGCGCTAACGGCATTAACGCCAAGTTCTGATCCACTCCAGCTAGGGGTAATTGCTGCGCTTTTAATGGCGCCGCTGGCTCCAGCCGCAACAGGCGCCATTCCGTTTCACCACTAGGCAGCAAGGCAGCTGCAGCCCTTAAGTTCAAACCCGCTTGCAGCACCAGATCACCTAATAAATCACCCACCGCCGCTGGATTTTGCGGCATCCCATCCAGCACTAAACCCTCTGGAAGTGGTGCCACTGCTGCGGCCACAGCACCCGGCGCCCATAGGGCGATGTGGCGATCGTTAATTTCAACCGCCGCACAACCCCAGCGATTTAGCCGCCGCCATAGGGGTGTAACCGTTGCAAATGGATCACTGAGCAGGGTTCCTAGCACCGCAATAAGAGCAACACCTCTTCAAGATTCCCCTGCCTGCCACGGCAATTCAGATCCCACCGCTGCTTGGATTGAACTCAAGCCATAAAAATCAAGCTGTTGTTGCAAACCTTCCAAAATCCAAGGCACTAATTCCGGACCGCGATAAATCCAACCCGTATAAAGCTGCACCAAGCTGGCCCCCGCTGCAATCCGCTCCCAGGCGGTTTCAGCACTATCGATGCCGCCCACCCCAATCAACGGCAGCTGCGGCCCAGCATTAGCCCGCAGGCAGCGCAATACCTGCAGCGCCCTTGCCCGCAATGGCACACCGCTTAAACCCCCCGCCTCATCTTTTAAGCAACGGCCGGTTTGGGGCAGCAAGCGATCAGCTAAATCAAAACGATCCAGGCTGGTATTTGTGGCAATCACCCCCGCTAAACCTTCCTCGTAGGCCAAACGAGCCACTGCTGCAATCGCATCGTTTTCTAAATCCGGTGCAATCTTCACCAGCAGCGGCGGGCATGCAGGTTGGCAACGCAGCCGTTCTACCAATTGCCGCAACAGGGTTTCATCCTGTAATTGGCGTAACCCAGGTGTATTTGGAGAAGACACATTGATAACTACATAATCTGCAAAAGCTGCCAATTGCTCCAGCGATGCGGCGTAGTCGGATGCGGCGCGCTCCAATGGCACCAACTTTGATTTTCCTAAATTCACCCCCAAAATCGCCGGCCGCTGCCCCACCGCATCAAGGCGCTGCCGCTCCAAAATCTTGGCTACCGCCGCAGCGCCCAGGTTGTTGAAACCCATGCGATTTAACGCTGCTTGTTCTTTTGCTAAACGAAATAAGCGCGGCTTTGGATTACCCGCCTGCGCTAACGCCGTAACAGTGCCTAATTCAGCAAAACCAAAGCCAAAGTGATGCCAAATCCCTGCCGCTTCTGCATTTTTATCAAATCCCGCCGCTAAACCCACGGGATTTTTAAAACAACAACCAAATAGGTTTTGCACAAGCCTTGGATCCTGCCTTTGCAAACTGCGTTGCATCCCTTCCAGGGTTGCTGCCACAGGGGCCAGCTGACGCCAACGGCTGGCTTGGGCTAATGCCCTAAGGCTGAGGCCACTAAGCAATTCCGCATCAGCACCTTCATCTGCTGCCAGCAGGGGGCCAAAAAAACGTTGCCAGGTATCTACCTGAGTTTTTGCCATTTTTAATTCTGCTCCAACCTTTCAAGGCGCCAGCCCCCTTCTTTTTGGGGTGCCACCCGCCAATTACGCCAAGTGATTGCTGCTTCTCTGTTTTCAAAGGCCGCCAGCGGTTGCTCTAGCAACTGGGCTATTTCAACAGTTTTTAATAGATAACCACCCTGGGCAAGGCGATCCGCCAGCTCCATGCGGGTTAATAAACCTTGCAATGGCGCCGGGGCAAGATCTTGATCTTTAGTTGTTGTTTTTACTTGTTCTTGATTCGGTATTGCTTCCTTGCGGGAATAAGCCACCGCAATTTGATCGCAACGTTCGTTATCGGGATCACCGCTATGGCCTTTCACATGTTGCAAAGCCACATCAGGAAGCCGCGCTGCATCCAGCTCCTCCCATAAATCACGGTTTAGTACCGCACCACCAGATGCCGTACGCCAACCTTTACGTTTCCATCCCGGCAACCAACGGCTAAAGCCATCAATTAGATATTTGCTATCGGTGCGAATTGCAAAGCCAGGATCCTTTGGTAATTCCTTTAGCCGTTTCAATAAAGCAAGGCAAGCACTGAGCTCCATGCGGTTATTGGTGGTGTGAGCCTCAAAACCACCAAGTTCTTCCACCGTGCCATCGCTAAAACGCAACAGGCACCCCCAACCACCAGGGCCAGGATTTCCTCTGCAGGCCCCATCGCATGCAGCGGCTACCACCTTTCGGTACAAAGGGGTGCTGGTTGATGTTGAACTTGTGTTGTTCATAGGCCAAACCTACCGAGGGCTGGATTTTTTCAGCACTGCCATCGTGCTGCTGGCTCAGCTTTTTAACAGCACGCCGTTAGATCAACAGCGCTTTCAGGTGTTAGCCCAGCCGCTCAGTGGCGGCAGCTGGAAATTATTGGTGCTCGAGCAACTAAAACCCAGCCCCGCCTGCTGGCAGGTGCGCGCTGATGGCTTAGTGAATCCAAGCTTGCTGCGCTTTGATTTTTCTGGGATCTGCAGCCGTTATATCGATAGCAATGCCTATTCAATTCGTATAAATAAAACTGATCTCGCCACTTCCCATAGCCTGCGTTTGATTCAAGAAGGTGGCAAGTTGTTGCTGCTTGGGGTGCCGCGGGAAGCGGGGAACGCCATCCTGGTGGCAAGCGCTGCCCTCTCAAATGCATTGAATAACAAGGTGGGGGGCGATGCTTTTTTAGCGTTGCGGCTAGCGCCAGGCTGGCAATTAAGCCGTCGTGATTACAACGGCCAAGGCTTAAGCCATATTTATTTCTCTACGAAAGAACTTGCCGCAAGGCAAAGCAGTAATCCACCATTGCTTACGCCAAAGGGTGTGGTGCCGATCCGGGTGATCCCCTACAGGCCAATGCGATAACCGTCCTGCTGTTTTGATGTTTATTCCTTCTCGGGTTAATTTACAGGGGTGTGAGGAGTGAGGAATCTTCTAGGGTCGAAACAAGGACAGA
This sequence comes from Synechococcaceae bacterium Bin_79_3, assembly GCA_009914645.1. Taxonomy (GTDB): domain Bacteria; phylum Cyanobacteriota; class Cyanobacteriia; order PCC-6307; family Cyanobiaceae; genus Synechococcus_D. The sequence continues at coordinate 3,465 of VFLB01000339.1, read as the reverse complement.
CTCCTGGAAAATTCCACACCTCAAGGCCCCGCTTAGCGGGGTCTTTTTTTTGCCCTAATTTTTTGCATTAAAAAGCCCCCTGCAAGCAAGGGGCGCAACTAATTAGGCCTGGAAGATCACTTGATAGTGACCTTGCCGCCCACTTCTTCAATGGCCTTTTTAAGGGCTTCTGCAGCATCTTTAGCGATGCCTTCTTTAACGGGTGTTGGAGCAGCTTCCACCAAAGTTTTGGCTTCAGACAGGCCAAGGCCAGTGGCCTCACGCACAGCCTTCAACACTTTGATCTTGGCAGCCGGATCAAAGCCATCGAGGATGACATCGAATTCGGTTTTTTCTTCAACAGCTTCAGCAGCGGCTGCAGGTGCAGCCATCATCACGGCGCCAGCAGATGCGGCGGCCGATACGCCAAAGGCCTCTTCGATTTGCTTTACCAGCTCGGAAGCTTCAAGCAATGAAAGGGTCTTTAACGACTCAAGGATTTGGTCGGTTTTGGTAGACATGGTTAGGAGAGCAACAGAACGGGTGATCGGCGGATCTCAGCTGCCTTCGCCATCGGCGTGCTGCTTGAGCGCCCGGGCAAGGCCGGAAGGCACCTCGTTTATGCCCACTGCCACTTGGGTAGCAACGGCATTGATAGCCCCTGCAATCTGAGCAATAAGCACCTCTTTTGAGGGCAAATCGCCGATTGCTTTTATGTCTGCTTGAGAGAGCAAACGGCCTTCGTAAAGGCCACCCTTCAATTCAGACTTTTTGCGGTCTTTTTGGAAAGACTGCACAGCTTTTACAGCACCACCAACATCGCCTTTTACAAGAACGAATGCGTTAGTGCCATTTAGCAGGGGTTCGAGATGAGACCAAGTGCTGTCGCCATCGATGGCGCGGCGCATCAAGGTGTTTTTAGTTACCTTGCAAACGCTGTTTGCTGCAGCTAAACGACCACGAAGATCGCTTAATTCCTTAATGGAAAGACCGCAATAATCAAGCACTAAAGCCATTTCCGACTCACCAAGTAACTGCTTGAGTTCCTCGACGATCTGTTGCTTGTCCTCCAGCGTGCGGCCCATAGGTTGGAACGGATCAGGGGGAACAAGCTGGGCGTTGCATACCGTTGAGAGGAAGCAACACCGATCTTCACCCTGAAGGGGGAAACCGCTGAGCAAACCTCGGCAGGGCTTATGGAATCCCGAAAGAAACCACCTGCTGTCTTCGGTTGCGGCAGGAACCAGGGAAACCCCCAATAACCACTCGCTAGGCGCAAAGCCCTATTCCGGAAAACCGGAATATATAAATTTAGCAGACCCGTTGCAGTTCACTCTTCGAATTCAAGACCCTGCAGCGCAGATACATCCACTTCTACCGATGGCCCCATGGTGGAAGTGATGTATAAGCTTTTCCAGTAGCGGCCTTTAGCGCCACTTGGTTTATTGCGATCAACAGTTTCTTGAACCGCCTTCAGATTTTTCAGTAGATCTTCAGGGCTAAAGCTGGCTTTACCAAATTGCACGTGCACGATGCCACTGCGATCAGCGCGAAATTCGAGCTTACCCGCTTTGAATTCAGCGATAGCACCGGCTAAATCAGTGGTAACGGTGCCGGTTTTAGGGTTTGGCATCAAACCCCTGGGGCCAAGCACCCGGCCTAATTTCGCCACTTTTGGCATCATGTCTGGGCTGGCGATTAAAAGATCGAAATCCATTGCACCTGCTGCAATGGTGTCCACCAGTTCCTCATCACCCACAAGATGAGCGCCGGCAGCTTTTGCTTCAGCTACCTTTTCACCCCTTGTAATCACTGCAATACGAATATTGCGGCCGGTGCCTTTTGGTAAAGCAACAGTGGTACGCAGTTGTTGATCTGTGTATTTGGGATCAATCCCGAGGCGCACATGGGCCTCAAGGGTTTCATCAAATTTTGCAGTGGCGTTGCTTTTTACCAAAGCCACAGCCTCCAGCGGGGCGTAGCTACGGGGCTCAATAGCAGCCTTTGCAGCGCGAAGGCGTTTTGGAAGAGGTTTCATGGATTTTGCGGGGTATTAACGAAGGAAAACCTTCTCCCCCAACGAGGGTGAATGGATTGAAAAACGAACTCAATCGTTTACAGCAACGCCCATATTGCGGGCGGTGCCGGCGATGATCCGCATTGCGGATTCAACGCTGCTGCAATTGAGATCAGGCAACTTTGTAGTGGCGATCTCTTGGAGTTGGGCCTTGGTAATTGAACCAACGCTGCCTTTAGAAGATTGAGGAGCTCCTTTTTCGATGCCAGCAGCTTTGCTGATTAACACCGAAGCGGGTGGCGTTTTTGTAATAAAGGTGAAACTGCGATCTTCATAGACCGAAATTTCCACCGGAATTACATACCCAACCTTATCCAGGGTGCGGGCGTTGTACTCCTTGCAGAAGGCCATGATATTTACCCCGTGCTGACCGAGGGCAGGACCCACGGGCGGAGCAGGGTTGGCCTTGCCAGCCTGAAGGGCCAGCTTGATTATGGCAGTGACTTTTTTAGCCATCGGCTACTACACGCGGAACAATGCTGCGGTGCACCTTCGACGGTGCTGTGGCAGTGGAAATCCACCACCGATGGCCGCCCCCCGCAGCGGGGCGGCCCGGAGATCAGCTGTCTTTACTGATCTGGCTGAACTCAAGCTCAACAGGGGTTTCCCTGCCAAAGATTGAAAGCAAGGCCTTCAATTTGCTGCGATCACCAGAAATTTCGATCACTTCGCCTTGGAAATCCTTGAACGGGCCGGCAGTAACGGTAATCCGATCCCCTTCGCTTAGATCCACCTTCACCACGGGTTTCTTGCCTTGGGCCCGCTTAAAGATCCGGTTTACCTCGGTGAGGCTGAGGGGGCGTGGTTTGATCCTGCCCCTAGAGCGGCCAGTGGTGCGGCGCTCCTCATGGCCCACAAAGTTGATCACGTTTGGTGTGCTGCGCACCGCTTGTTCAGTGTCTTCATCCATCACCATGCGTATCAACACATAGCCAGGAAAAACCTTTTCTTCAGTGCTCTGCCTAGAGCCATCTTTTTTAATTTTTATCGCTGGTGTTTGGGGTATTTCAATTTCAAGAATGCGATTCGAAACCCCCAAGGTGAGGGCCCGCTGCTCCAGGGTGGCTTTCACCTTTTTTTCGCAACTGGAGGCCACCTGCACCGCATACCAACGGGCTACTGCCGGGCGAGCTTCTTCCTCAGCCGGCTCAGCAACAGAATCCGGCTCTGATAGGTCAGTGAGTTCTGGCTGATCAGTGAGTTCTGGTAGATCGGTGAGCTCAGCGGTTTCGGTGAGTTCAGATAAAGGTGCAGTCAACGGAAGAGCAGCTGAGACAGCCATTGAAAGAAACGGTCTAATGAAGCGATTGCGGCAGCTGAAATAGTCACCATTAATAAAACAGCAACTGATTCGCTGATGAGTTGCTGGCGACTAGGCCACACCACTCGGCGCAATTCAGCAAAGGTGG
>VFLB01000052.1 GCA_009914645.1 Synechococcaceae bacterium Bin_79_3 | reverse complement strand
TTAGGCTAAATTTCTATTAGTTTTTGCAAGCATTACCTCATCTCCATCAGATTGCTCAAGGGGAAGTTCAAACCAAAAGGTTGTTCCTGTGCCCAGTTCACTTACGATTCTAGCTTGGGTGCCATGTTTATCAAGAATACCGCGCACAATCGATAAACCCAATCCCGTACCTGCCTCTGTATGAACAGCATTTTCTACCCTAAAAAATCGTTCAAAAACCTGACGACAATCATCTTCACCAATGCCGCTGCCACTATCGGCAATTTCTACTCTGATTCGCGGTAAAGGTGAGCTGTTGTCTCCTTGCACAACAGGGCAAGTATCTGGCCATGGATAAGCCCTCAAATGCACCATTCCCCCCGGTGCTGTGAACTTGAGTGCGTTGCCAACTAAATTATCAAAAACCTGCAGCATCATGTCGTAATTACCCCTCACCCTTGGTAGCCCAACCGCTAAATCTAATTCCAAAGCAACCCCTTTATCTTGAGCATTTAAGCGATAACTGCGCAGGGTTTGCTCGATTGCAGTATCTAATTCCATTGGTTCAAAAGACCAAACCCGATCGGATTCAAGTCTGGAAAGATCAAGCACATCGTTAACCAGCCTCGTTAAACGATCTGTTTCGGAGTTAGCAGTAAATAAAAATTCTTGGCGTTGTTCATTATTTAAATCCTCCCACATATCATGTAGCGTTTCTACGTAGCTTTTAATATTAAATAGGGGTGTGCGTAATTCATGAGAAACATTACTAATGAAGCGGCTTTGCGCTGCATTTAGTTCCACTTCCCTAGTGAGATCTTGCACCGTAACAGCAATGCCTTTTAACGATTCACCGCTGCCATCGCGCACAGCTTGCAGCACTAATCGCAAGGTGCGTGCCGGTTCACCCATGGCGCATCGCAATTCTGCATTGTCGCGTTGGCCGCAGAGCATCTGTTCAAGGGGTTCCTGTAATTCCATTGACAGGCTGTCTGGCAGAAGCCCCAGTAGATCAACATTTTCTAAATTCCTACCCTCCCAGCGGAATAATCGCCGAGCTGTTGGGTTTGAGAGCACTACATTTCCGCTTTTATCGAGCAATAAAGCGCCATCTGCCATGGTGGCGATTAGAGATTGCTGCTTAATTTGAGCAGCTGTGAGCTCTTCAATATTGGCCGCGTCGTAAGCCTGAAGCTGCGTAGCCATCTTGTTAAAGCCAGTTAGGAGCTCCCCCAATTCCCCCCCCATAGGAAGTGCAATTCGAGTGCCGAATTCGCCTTCGGCCACTGCCCTTACGCCCTTTAAGAGCTCTTTTACTGGGCGAGTAATGGTGAGCGCATTAAAAACCGCCCCAAGGATCACAAGCACCCAGATCGATACAAAAACCGCCACGGTTACATCGCGGGTGAGGGCAGCACTGGCTAAGCCAGCCTCGTTTGGATTTACGCCAAGGGCCATTACCCCGAGATAGCGATCGCCATCAAGCATTGGCACAAATACATCCGTAACCAAGCCGTCTGGGGTTAGATGTTGGCGGATAAGGGGATTTTGAGGGCGCTGCTGAAGATCACTCGGTAATTCCAGCCGCCGATTTAAAAGCAAATCACTACCTGAATCCGCCCGGCTTATGGGTATCCCTAGATAGATCACCCCTTCCGGGTCTGCATAAAAGATGTAGCGCAAGCTGCGGCTAGTGCGCCAAAAATCTTCTGTTACCCGTGCTAACTCCCTGTCGTGTCCTTGCGCGGCTAGGGGCACCACATTGCTCGCCAGCAGTAAACCAAGGTCCCTTGCGTAGCGTGTATCACCCATACGGGCTTCCTGCTGGATGCCGTTAAGGGAAAAGAATGTGAGGCCTGTCATCAAAAGACTCACCACCAAGGTGGCGGCAGCCAACAGTTTGGTTTGCAAACTGAATTCGCCCCACCAGTGGGTTATTGCTTCAAGCAAGCTGCGGCGGGCTGTTGTGGTCAGGGGAATAATTTGCTCTTGCAATATTAACGATGTCTTACCTGATGCCCGATGTCGCGTCTTAATTGCATTCCAGCAAAACTAACTTCGGCAAGGCGTTTATAGGC
>VFLB01000017.1 GCA_009914645.1 Synechococcaceae bacterium Bin_79_3 | reverse complement strand
TCTGTGCAAAAGGTAAGTGTAAGGGCGAAGCTCAGTGCAGCTCACTGCTTTCTTGGTATGTGTTCTTGCCTGCTTGTATTCAAGCCAATCAAGTGATCGATAAAGTAACTGCCCGTTCCGCTGGAGCCGCCAGCGCCCCTGCTGCCGTTCGTGGCCTTTGGTAATTAGCTGATCTTTTGATCAGTTAATTTACATTTTTATAAACCCCGCCTCAGGGCGGGGTTTTTTTGTGCTGTTAAACGCTGATGTGTCAGGGGTTGAATCAGTTTGACACCCAGCTGATGCTGATAGCAATTTTCAAGTTCAGTTAATAATTCACCTGCGAAGTTGTTAAGCCACCAGCAACGGTATTTACTTTCGGGGTTAAACCACTGCTCCAGTAATTGGGGGCTAACAATAAGTTCAACCTGTTCTGGCCATTTATCTACAAAAGCCACCCAGCCAGAACTTTTTAATTGCTTCTCAAGCGGTTGATTGGAAGCTTCAAAATTAAGCCATTCTTTTTCTAATTGACACATCTCAATTTGCAAGCTGTTTCTCCAGCCCAAGGAACCCTTGGCTAACAGATTCAATGGCCCTAATTCCCTATAGCTATTTAGAAAAGTAAGTCGACCATCCTCAGATAGTAGTAAAGCTAACTGATTAAGCCAATTTTCTCTTTCGCTGGGAGTTGCATCCTTGAGTAGATTTCGTCCAATAATAAGTTCAAACTTCTCACCTTCTTGTAGTTGCAGATGAAGTTGATCGAGGCAATTGGGCTCAGTTTGATAAATAATAGGCTTTTGTAGTTGATCAAGCACATGTAATTGGGCTTGAAGTTTGGTTGCCGTTTCTAGATCCTCCACCTGCAAACTCACACCACCTTCCGGGGTAAGTTTCATTGCAGGTAGCGCCCAGAACAAGGATTGGCAATTTAAAACTAATACTCTGTGATGGCGCTCTAGGGGAATTCCCTGCCAAAATCGTTGCTGCAAAAGCTGTAAGCGTTCACCTGCTTGAACCATTTGTCGCTTTAACCAGCGTTCAAGGCTTGGGGTGCTAGGGCTACTGCTAACACTTTCCCCTTGTTCAATCCCCCATTCGGCTGCTGCTGATAGTTGGGCAGCTCGTTGCCACTGCAATTGTTGGCTGCGTTCAGCTTCCCAGCCGCTTTTACCTGGTTGCCAAAATATTTGCCCTTGAAGTGTTTCCGGTAAATATTGTTGAGCTACCCAATGTTCTGAATAGGCATGGGGATAGCGGTAGCCCTTTCCATCTCCAAAAGCCGCTCCATCTCGATGGGAATCGCGTAGATGGCTGGGAATTAACTGAGCTTTTTCTTCTTTTAGGCTGCGAACCGCGTCAAAAAATCCAAGAATGCTGTTGCTTTTATTTGTATTTGTTAAATACAATGTGGCCTGTACTAATGGATATATACCCTCTGGTAATCCGATGCGATCAAATGCTGCTGCGCATGCTTCCACAACTACTATTCCCTGGGGATCGGCAAGGCCAATATCTTCACCCGCAGCAATCAATAAGCGGCGAAATATAAAACGCGGATCTTCTCCAGCTTCTAACATTCTTGCCAGCCAAAACAAAGCAGCATCAGGATCACTGCCGCGTATGGATTTAATAAAGGCGCTGATCGTATCAAAATGGGCATCTCCTTGTTTGTCATATAGAACTGCCTGTTGCTGAATTGATTGCTCTGCCACCTCTAAATCAATTTTAATTAAGCCTTGGTTATCTGGCTGGCTACTTTCTACTGCCAACTCCAATGCATTTAGCAAAGTTCGTGCATCGCCCCCTGCTACAGCTATCAGATGGCTACGAGCTTCTTCACTTATTAATATATTGCGATTGCCAAATCCCATCTCTTGATCGCTAAGAGCACGGCTGATTACCTGATCTAAATGTTTACTAGTTAAAGGTTGCAATCGAAATAATCTAGATCTACTTACTAAGGCTTTGTTTACTTCAAAGAAAGGATTTTCAGTGGTGGCACCAATAAGAGTTACGGTGCCATTCTCCACCCAGGGCAGCAGGGCATCCTGTTGGGATTTATTAAATCTATGCACTTCATCAATAAACAGCAAAGTGCGTAAACCGTGGCGGCCTAATTTCTCTTGAGCTTGTTCAATCGCATCCTTAAGTTCACGAATTCCAGCTAAAACTGCATTGAGGCTGCAAAAGTAGGAACGGGTAGTGTTTGCAATTATCCTTGCCAGGCTTGTTTTACCTGTGCCTGGCGGACCATGAAAAATGATGCTCCCGAGGCAGTCTGCCTCGATTGCTCGCCGCAATAAACGGCCCGCGCCAAGGATTTCGTCTTGACCGATGAAGTCTTTTAAGCAAAGCGGCCGCATCCGCTCAGCTAATGGGGCTTGCCTTTGCAGAAGCTGTTCCCGCTGGTGGCTGAACAAATCCATGCAAATACTTTGGCGTTCTTAGTGAAGAGATGGCAGGCTTAGGCCATCTGATTGAATTTTGTGCGTTTTTTGCTTGCGGCGCTGTTGCTGTTGGGGTTGCCCCTCACTGGATGCAGCCCCAAGGAGCCTCGCAAAAAGCCTTTACCAGTATCCACACTGCAGATTCAACCAGCTACTTTTCAAGACCTTGGTGATTACACCAGCACCCTTGAAGCCGTAGATGAAGTGAAGATGGCGGCGGTTAGCGGTGGCAGGGTGCAAGCCCGCCTAGTGATGGCTGGCGATCAAGTGATTGCAGGCCAAGAGTTATTGCGTTTGCGGGTTAGGGAACGTTCAGCAGATGTGCAACAAGCCCAAGCTGCTTTAGCCCGTAGTAAAGCTGGGGTGGCAGAAGTGAGGGCAAAACTTGAAAAAGATAAATCAAATTTTCAACGTTACAACTATCTAAAAAGCCAAGGGGCAAGTAGTGCTCAGGAGCTAGACGGTTACCGATCTCAATATCTTGCCCAGCAGGCCAGCCTGAAAGCATCAATAGATGGAGTGGCTGCAGCTAGTGCCGAATTAGAGGTGGCGCGATCGCGCTTATCAGACAAACTCGTAACAGCCCCTATCGCGGGCCAAGTTGGCGACATCATGGTGAAGGTTGGTGATGTTGTTAAAGAGGGTGATCCATTCACAAGCATTATTCGCAACGATCGTTTGTTAACCCGTATTGAGATTCCATCTAATTTAAGCTCCCGCACGAAAATTGGTCTGCCTGTGTGGTTGAGGGATACCAGCGGAACAAAAGTTTTAGCCAAGGGCCGGATTAGTTTCGTCAGCCCAGTTGTGAATACCGCTAGTCAGGGTTTGTTGGCAAAGGCTGAATTTATAAATCCTCAAGGGAGATTGCGCAGTGGCGAGCGGGTGCGTACCCAGGTTGAATTCGGCTCACAACAGCAATTAGCGGTACCTTTTTCAGCTGTTATACAAACAGCGGGTCAAAGTTTTGTTTATGTGTTGGGCAGCGCAAAGCAATTACCAATTAATCTTAGGAATAAACTTGAAATTCCGGCAGACGCATCGGTTGCGATAAAGTTGCCTGTGCGCTTGGGGGCTTTGCAAAATAATTGTTATCCAGTGCAGGGAGGAATAAAGCTTGGCGACAGATTAATTGCAAGTAATATCCTGAATTTGCGTAATGGCACTGCAGTAAAAGCTCGCGCGAATCGTCAAGGAATAGCGTTGTGCTCATCTGCCCGTTGACATTGAATCAGCGCTTAGGTATGGTAGTTAAATATCGTATACCCACTTCGCTATTTATTGCATGAGATTTGCAAATAGTTGTTGGGGCCTGGCCCTCTTATTGGGAATAGTTGGTTGTGGAGTGCCAAAGCCCGTTGCGCAGTCGGCGCCCAAATTTAAATTTCTATATCCAGCTAGCAGTATCTTTAATGATCAAGCAACCTACCAAAGCACTTTAGAATCTATTAGCAATGTTCCTTTGGCTGCAGAGATAAGCGGCAGAATTGTTGCGATGCCGATGCGAGAAGGTCAAAGAGTTGAAAAGGGAACCCCACTTTTTAGCCTTGATCAAATTCAGCAAAGGGCTGCAGTTGATGCTTCCTTGGCCGAAGCTAGAAAGGATTTGGTTAACGCAGAGCGCTATATTTTTCTAAATAACCAGGGAGCAGTATCTACTAAAGATCGCGATTACTATGTAACCGCTGCTATCCAAAGCGCCGATCAAGCAAGATCGAATAAAGCCACTCTTGGTTATAAAAATGTTGTTTCTCCTATCGCTGGAATGGTTGGTAATATCAATCACAAGCTTGGTTCAGTTGTGAATGCTGGTGAATCAATAGTAAATATTGTTGATAATAGCCGCCTATGGTTGAGGCTTGATATTCCAGGCGAACTCACCTATCGATTAAAGTTAGGCATGCCTGTTCAGCTGCAGATCCCAAATAATTCCAATGTTAATGGAGCTTTAACTTTTATTGCACCTGCATTGGATAGGCAGACACAAACTCTTTTAGTGAAAGCCACATTTGACAACTCCAGCGGCCAGCTTCGAAATAATCAAAGAGTTAGCGCAAAGTTGCTATTTAATTCTGTTGAGAGCTTATCTATTCCCGAGGCTTCAGTATTTCTTCAAGCAGGTCAAAC
>VFLB01000180.1 GCA_009914645.1 Synechococcaceae bacterium Bin_79_3 | reverse complement strand
ACTATGAATGGCAAATTCTTGCCCTATCGAAAGTGGTAACTAGCGCCGCACCCTTTTTAGGGCAATGCCCCTACTGCGGTGTTGGCTGTGGTTTGGAATTATTTCCACCTAAAGAAGCTTCAAATTCCCCTTCATGGAGTGCTCGGGGTGATCGCAAACACCCCTCCTCTCTTGGCCAGGTATGCGTTAAAGGCGCCACTGTTGGGGCCACCCTTCACCAAAACCGCCTTACTGCGCCCCTATGGAGAGAACAACTTGATCAGCCTTTTACCCCCATCTCATGGGATCAGGCTTTTGAGCTATTAGTTGCACAGATTCAGAAAATTCTGGCTACAAAAGGCCCTTCTGGATTGGCTGTATATGGTTCTGGTCAGTTCTTAACTGAAGATTATTACCTTGCTCAAAAACTTTTTAAGGGTTATTTAGGTTGCAATCACTTTGACGCTAATTCACGGCTATGCATGAGTTCGGCAGTGGCTGGCTATAGCCGCAGCCTTGGTTCTGATGGCCCGCCCTGTTGCTACGACGATTTGGATGTGGCGAATCTGGTGTTATTAATTGGTACAAATACAGCTGAGTGTCATCCTGTTTTATGGCAACGTTTGATGAAACGCAAACGCCGTAATCCCAATGATCTTAGGATTATTGTTGTGGATCCCCGATGTACTGCAACTGCCTCAGATGCGGATCTGCATTTGGCCATTAAACCCGGCACTGATCTGGTTCTACTACATGGTATTGCTCAGTTGTTAGTAAGCAACAACATCATTGACCATGGTTTTGTTGCTGCAGCCACCCACGGTTACGCCGAGCTAACTGATCAGTTGTTTGCTTATACACCGCAACGAGTAAGTGATATTTGTGGCATTGATCAATCACAATTGTATGAATTATTAGAGTATTGGCAAGCCAGTGATGCGGTTTTAAGCGCTTGGTCTATGGGGGTGAATCAAAGTGTTGAAGGTAGTGCCACGGTGAGCGCAATTATTAATTTGCATCTTATTAGTGGTCAAATTTGTAAACCTGGGGCAGGACCTTTTTCTCTCACAGGCCAGCCCAATGCCATGGGGGGGCGAGAAGCAGGTGGCTTGAGTCAGCTTTTGCCTGGATATCGCACTGTTACAGACCCACTGCATTGCACTGAACTGGAACATCACTGGAATCTTCCAGAAGGATCAATTGCTTCAGAAGCAGGTAGAGATGTGTGGCAACAAGTTGAAGCTATGGAGCGAAGTGAGCTTGGCTTGTGGTGGGTAGCTGCAACAAATCCGCTGGTAAGCCTTCCCTCCTTAGATCGAGTTCGCGCGGCAGTTCAGAACTGTCCTTTTGTGGTGCTAAGTGAAGCTTATGCAGGCACGGAAACCGCAGATGTTGCTCACTTGTTATTGCCTGCTGCTCAGTGGAGCGAAAAACAAGGGGTGATGACTAATTCAGAACGGCGCGTAACTCTTTGCCAGGCCTTCCGTGATCCCCCAGGGCTAGCTCGAGCTGATTGGGCAATTTTTGCCGAACTGGGCAGACGGCTTGGATTTTTTTCTGCCTTTGATTACAGCCAAAGCAGTGATGTTTACGCTGAATTTGTTGCTATTACCACTGGGCGAGTATGCGATATGGCTGGTTTAAGCCACTCTTTACTGGCTAATCACGGACCGCAGCAATGGCCCTTTCCTTTGCACACCGCTCCAGGTGGAGGCGCGGCAAGGCTTTATTGCGACAAACGTTTTCCCACTAGATCGGGCAGAGCTCGCTTGTTGTGGGACCCCCCATTTGGACTTGCTGAACCTCCATGTGATGCCTATCCACTGATACTTACGGTGGGTCGTTATCTGGGGCATTGGCACACCATGACCCGCACTGCATTGGTGCCAAAACTTATGCAACTGCATCCCGAGGCGCTTTTAGAGGTGAACCCCCTTGATGCTGAGCGTGTTGGTTTAAATGAAGGCGACTGGGCTGAAATTCGCTCAAGGCGAGGAATGGTCTGCGCTCGGGTACAGATATCTAAAAAGATCAGGCCGGGAACTGTGTTTTTACCAATGCATTGGGGCGCATCTCAACTAAACCACTGCGAAGCAAATCGTTTAATGCATGAATTGGGTTGCCCCCATTCCAAACAGCCTGAACTTAAGGCTGCTGCCGTATCAATTTCAAGACAAGTTTGAACCTTCACCTTGGCTTTCAAAGAGAAATTCAAGGGCTCGGTTTCGTAATTTCCCGTAGCGCTGATCACGAGTTAATTCGTCTCTATCGCGGGGGCGATTAAAAGGAATTTCTAGAATTTCTCCGATGGTTGCTTCAGGCCCATTGGTGAGCATTACTACACGGTCAGCAAGGAAAAGGGCTTCATCAATATCATGGGTAATCATTAATACAGTGCAGCGTTGCTGCCTCCATAGTGCTAGGAGCTCTTCTTGTAATTCTTCTTTTGTAATTGGATCAAGCGCTCCAAATGGTTCATCAAGAATTAATACTGGAGGTTTGATAGCCATAGCTCGTGCGATAGCAACTCTCTGGCGCATGCCGCCACTTAGTTCATTTGGGAAGAGATGCATTGAATCACCTAGCCCAACAATTTCAAGCATTGCCTCAGCGTCTGCAATTATTTTTTGTTTTGAATCATTTGGGCTGATTGCTCGCAACCCCAAAGCAACATTATTTAAGGCGCTTTTCCAAGGTAACAAGGAATAGTTTTGGAACACTACCATTCTATCTGGACCAGGGCTCTGAACTGGAATGTCACCCACTAAAACCGATCCAGTACTTGCTTTCTCAAAGCCGGATAATGTATTTAGCAGGGTACTTTTTCCGCAACCGGAATGGCCGATTACGCATACAAATTCACCAGGCGCCACCGAAAGATTGATTTGCTGTAGAACAACAACTTGGCTTTCTTTACTGCCAAAAACTTTTCCTAGATTTAGGAATTCCACCCCAAGCCCCTGGCCTTGTAATAATGTCATTTTTAATTCCTATTAAGAGCGGAAAATGGTAGATTTTTTAAATAGCCAATTGGATCATCTACATTGAAATATTCACCACTTGTTAATTCATACACTCTTTTGCTTGGTTCTTGATCATTAATGCCTACTAATTCACAGGCTTCAAGAAATAAGCGCCGGTCGTAAACTCGATCCAGTAATTCTTGCCTATGGCTAGGTAATTCACTCATTCCCCAGCGGGCAAGCTGAGTAAGAACCCAAAGCCCTTCTGCGGGATCTGGATAGCAGGCTTGGCCAAGAAAGTAGCGATTAAAACGCAGTAAACTTGTGGCATCATTTAAATTTAAGTTTTGCTCAGTATTACTAAAACCTTCTTGAATTGGCTTTAGAAGTTGTGGGCCAAATGCTTCTGGTGCTGCTAATACCTCCAATAATTCAGCTCTATTGCTTGCTTGATCACAAAAGTTTGCGGCCTCCAGCACTGCTCCAGTGATCGCAACAGCCTGGTTGTGGTTGTTATCAACCCAGGCCTCTCTGAATGCTAAAACTTTTTCTGCATGGTTTGGCCAAACTGAAGCATCTGTGAGCACAACTTTGCCGCTGCCGCGATGTTTCGCCAGGCAGGCTCTTAATTTCCCTGCCGCAAAGCCATCTATTAGGTTTGCTTCCATAGCAGCTAGCAATGTGATTGGGCTGCGGCGTTGCCATGAAATTTGTTCTGGATCAACCCCTTGAGCTCCAAGCCAGTGGCGCAATAACAATTCAGCCATTGATATCCGATCGGGAACTCCCAGCTTCAATTCATCGCCCGAGCGCAGCTTGTGTAATAACTCTTCAATATTACTTACTCCTAGGCTGCTTGATAACACCAAAGCATTTCCATTGCGGCTGAGAGTTTGGCTCACCACCATTGGAAGTGATTTGCTTTCCACGGCTCCTGCTGCCATTGAGAGTGGCTGAGCAGCACTAAGGGCAGCACCATCTAAACGCTCCAATCTAAGAAGATCATCAATCTCGCCCCAGCTTTGGCATTGGAGCAGTTTAATTTTTAGGCCATACTTTTCAAATAGATTTTTTTGTTTTGCCACGAGCAGTGGCGCGGCATCAAGCCCTGCTAGATAACCAAGCTGAATAGTTTTTACATATACATCTTTTGAAGTTGCAGATTGCAGATCAGGAGATGAGCTTTTCTTCTGTCTTTTACTCACCTTTTTTTGATCGTGTAGAAATTCAAGTAGCTCGTTGCGTAAAGTGTAGTAGTTTGGATTATTTAAAACATCTTTCCGGCAGCGAGGGCGCTCAAAGGGTACTGAGATGATGCGGCCGATATGCGCTTTTGGCCCATTTGTAAGCAGAATTATTCTGTCGCTAAGTAATAGCGCTTCATCTACATCATGGGTAACCATTACTGTTGTAATGCCTGCATTTTGGCAAAGATCCATAAGCTGGCTTTGTAGATGACCACGTGTCAGTGCATCTAAGGCACCAAAGGGTTCGTCTAGAAGTAAGAGTTTTGGTTGCAATGCAAAAGCGCGTGCTATGGCTACTCTTTGCCGCATTCCCCCAGAAAGTTGACCGGGCATTCGATCTGCAACAGTATCAAGGTTTACCATTGCTAATGCTGCATCTGTTTGATCAGAACGCTCTTTTCTTGTTAGTTCTTTTTTTACCTCACGTAGGGCAATCGCAACGTTATTTCGTACGCTTCGCCATGGCAAAAGTGAATAGTTTTGAAATACAACCATGCGATCTGGGCCCGGCTTTGTTACTTGCCGTCCTTCTAAAATCACGCCCCCTCGGCTTGGTTGTGATAATCCTGCAAGAATATTTAAAAGGGTTGATTTCCCGCAACCCGAGTGGCCTACAAGTGATATAAATTCCCCTGAAGCAATTGATAAATTAATCGTACTGAGGGCTTGGAGCACTGAGCCGTCTGGCCTTTTAAAGCTCTGCTCGATAGAATCAAGTTGTAAGAATGTGTTCATCTTTGCTTATCTCTGTGGGCCGCTTATTTTATCGCCAGCCCATGCTACAATGCGATCTAATATTAAACCAACAATACCAACATAGATGATAGCCAGGATTATTTGACTAGTACTTGAATCACCTCCTGCGTTGTAAGCATCCCAGATGAAAAAGCCAATGCCGCCATCGGCTTTAAGCATTTCTGCTGCTACGATTGCAAGCCAAGCCAGCCCAATTGAAATTCTTAAGCCCGTAAATACATATGGCGCGGTGGCAGGTATAACTATGTCCCATAGGTAGCTTCTTTTTCTCAATCTCAAAACCCTTGCTACGTTTTGATAGTCTTGTGGAATTTCTTTTATTCCCATCGCCGTATTTATTACAATAGGCCACACTGCTGTTATGAAAATAACGAATATTGCAGCAATGTCTGCCTGCTGAAATAGCAGTAAGGAAATTGGTAGCCAGGCAAGCGGAGGTACTGTACGCAATACCTGAATCATTGGATCAAAGCCTCGCCGTATAAATTGATTCAGGCCAAGTGATAAACCTATGGCTATTCCCACTATTGCCGCAAGGCTGTAGCCAATTGCAACACGTTGTAGGGATATTATTATTTGCCAGCCTAAACCTTTTGCCGTGCCGCCATCATCATAAAAAGGGTTAATTATATACGGATCCCAAGTTTGAGCGATTACTTGAATAGGACCTGGAAAATCAGAATTTGTTACGTTGCAGAGTATTTGCCATAAAATTAATACTCCCCCAGTGCAAAGTAATGGAGCTTTTATTTGTTTCGTTATTGGATGCCGAAGCCAGGCACCCCAAATAGGCAGCGGGGGCTTATTTGGTTTTGATTTACTTTTAGTAGCTAACATTATTTCATTGATTTAATTTTTAGGCTCTTTAGATAACCTGCGGGATTAGCTGGATCAAACTTAACACCATCAAAAAATACTTCTATACCTCTGGAATCCCCTGCTGGACCATTGCCATAGCCATTTGCTTTGGCTGCTGCTCTCCATAGATCAGAGCGATTTACTTGATTCACAAGATTTTTTATATTTGTAGATTTAGGCAGATAGTTCCAACGTATATTTTCTGTAATAAACCATGCGTCGTGGCTCTTATAAGGGAATGAGGCATTATTAGCCCAGAATAACATTTTATATGGGCTATTTTTAACAACTCTACCATCTCCATTATCAACAGTACCTTGCAGCCTTGGCAGGAGATCTTCAACCGATGCCTTTATATATTTATCTTCAGCAAGTATTTCTGCCATTTCTTTAGTGTTGGCAGGATTATCTGCCCATTTTTGGGCTTGTTGAACCGCCATTAAGAGCCTCAAGGCAGAATTTGGATTTTTCTTTACCCAATCGGCGCGCATTGAGAAGGCTTT
>VFLB01000014.1 GCA_009914645.1 Synechococcaceae bacterium Bin_79_3 | reverse complement strand
GGCTATTTGGCTTATCACTTAGCCACCGCCGTTGATGAATTATGGATGGGTATAGATAGCGTTGTTCGGGGAACAGACCTTTGGGTTTCAACGGGTCCGCAAGTGGCATTGATGCAACTGCTGCAACAGGATCCACCGCAGTATTGGCATGTGCCGTTGCTTCATGATGAACAGGGCCAAAAATTATCCAAAGGACAACAATCGCCGGGGTTAGCTACCTGGAAAAGTGAGGGGGGCACAGCAGATCAACTTATTGGTAGCTGGGCAGCTAGCAACGGCTGGGTGCCACCTGGCAGCACACTTAGCACCTCAGATTTACTAAAAGAACTAAAAAATAACCCCAAGAAATGGAATACAGAATTCAAAGTTGAGCGGTTGTTTTAAATTAAAGCTTCGCTCGCTTTTGGCGCCAAATGAAAAAAGCAGCAGTAGCAACTACCACCGCTAGTGGAGCAGCTGTAAGAAGTAGCAGAATAACGGCGGTCCAATCGGTGTACATCGGCGTGTTGAACAACAAGTTGGCTGCAACCATCATCGGTGCTGCCTTGCTGATTTCACCAGTTCAGGCGGGAATCGTATTCGACAACTGCAGCACTGCCAGTGATGGCAGCATCACCTGCGATACGCGTCCCACCGGCAATACCGCAACCGATGCAGTAGATGCCCAATTCGGCTTAATGGATCAAGCCAGCCCTGGCTGGAATGAATTCATGCCATATCAAGGTTTCGATGACGATTTTGGTGGCAACTGGACCTAGATAGCTTCAATAAAACCAAGCGGCTGCCTTTTGTAGTTCAGTTTTAGTTGCCACGTTGGCAATTGAGGTTGTTGCCATAGGGGTGCAAAACACTGTTCTACAGGCAAATGCTGGTAAAAAGATCGCACCATGGCCGCCACCAGCCTGGCCGGTAAAGCCCCTCCACCCTGGCGACGCTGCTTTGCCTCCGCCTGCAAACGCCAGCGCATTACCCGCCCAAAGCTGGGGGGGCGCAGCAATAAAAGGCCATCAAGCTGCTGCCAAATGGCCTGATATGGCTGAAGTGCTGGCACTCCTCTTGCCCCCACGCACCAACCCTCCAGCAACAACAAATCACCTTCTAACAAGCATTCACCAAGGCGATCACCGGCGCCTGCCGCCAATTCCTTTACAAAACAAGGGGCGAATGCTGTGCCATTCAAGCGAAAGTTTGTTAACACCTGCTTGAGTAGGGGTAAATCATGACTGCCGGGTAAACCGCGCTGGTGCTGCTGTAATTGCGGTTGGGGCCAATAAAGATCGTCTAGGGAGAGGCAAGCCACATCGAGCCTGGATTGCAATTGGCTTGCCAACCAACTTTTACCACTGCCCGGTGGTGCGCACAAACCCAATAATTTGTGGCCAGCTGCCGAGCGATCCAAGCACCATTGCTCAAGCAAGCAGAGCGTTGAAACCACTACTTCCCTCCTATTGAGGAATCATCATGGGCATGGGATCAAGGGCAACCCAGCCATTGCCTTGGCGTTCACGCCATTCGAAATGCAAATGCGGCCCGCTTGCTACGCCCGTTTGCCCCACCCGCCCTAATAAAGAAGTGGGTTCCACCTGATCGCCGGGTTTCACATCAACCGCCGAAAGATGGGCATACAAACTTTGATTTAATTCGCCATGGGCAACCACCACGGTGATGCCATAGCCGGAAATTGTGTCTACCAAAAGCACCCGGCCGTTTTTAACCGGCCGAACAGCTTCTCCCTCTGGTGCCATTAGATCAAGCCCAGCATGCATACGCCAACCTTTACGACTTTCTGAATAACGCCACTTAAAAGCACTGATATCCAAAGCTGGTTGATCGAGTGGATAAAACAACAGTGCTGTTGAACCAGGCTGATTTTTTAAAGCTCTCCATACCAATGGAGGAGGCGGTGAGGGTAAAACACGAAAGATTTCCTCCAGATGGGCAGGAAGCTTAGTGTTAGAGCCCAAATCCGCCACAGGTGTGGTTAAGGGGATCTCAGGGGGAGGGCTTTCACTGGCCAGCCCCAGGGCAAGGGAGGCGCCGATTGGCAAACAAAACCAACGAGCCAATAAATATTTGCCAACCATTAGCAACACTGGTACAACAGCCCCTTTGTAGCGGCCCTAACAAATAAACACCAGTTTTTAAGCAGGACCTCCCACTGCTTTTTCCAAGCGATCCATTACACGCTCCAAAGAGAAACTTGCTGCTTTTTGCCTTGGCGGATATGCCTTAAAAGTAGCAAGAAATTCTGCAACAAAAGCCTGAGCGGGCACAATCAAGAAAATGTGATCAAAAATCCAATCCCAATATGTATTAGAAGTGATATCGGCTCTTTCATAGGGATCTGTAAGCAGATTAAAGATTTTTGGCACCCTTAATTCGATAAATGGCTCTGCCCAAATTTGGCAGGTGCCTTGCACTCGCTGCTCCCTAAATACAAATTTCCAATTGTCGTAACGCAAGCCAACTAAATCGCCATCGTCTGAGAAGTAGAAAAATTCACGGCGCGGACTTTTCTCTACTTTACCGGTCCAAAAGTTGAGCATATTATAACCATCAAGATGGATGCGGAAGTTTTTATTTCCAACTTGATAACCATTAAGTAGTTTTTCCTTAATATCAGGCTCACCCGCGGCAGCGAGCAGGGTTGGCAGCCAATCGAGATGACTACATATACCGGTTATGTTGCTTCCAGGTTCAATATGCCCAGGCCAACGAACCAATGCTGGAACTCGATAAGCCCCTTCCCAATTAGTATTTTTCTCACTGCGAAACGGCGTCATCCCAGAATCTGGCCAACTATTCATATGGGGGCCATTATCAGTGCCATACATCACGATAGTATCGTTACTAATACCAAGTTCATCTACTAAATTAAGCATTTCACCGATGCATTCATCGTGATAGATCATTACATCGTGATATTCAGATTGCCAGCGCCCCGATCTGCCTACATCCTGAGCACGAGCGTAGGTACGGAAATGCATATGAGTGGTATTAAACCAAACAAAGAAGGGTTCTCCAGATGCAACAGCATCACGGATAAAACGGGTAGCCTCCGCTATAAATTCATCATCTGCTGTTTCCATCCGCTTACGGGTTAATGGCCCGGTACTTTCGATGCGCTGGCTGCCATCGGGATTAGCCCAACAATGGAGCACACCCCTTGGAGCAAAGCGTTTGCGGAAATTAGGAAATTCTGGATCATCCTCCTTTGGATAATCTCTTAGTTCAGGCTCTTCCTCTGCATTTAAATGATATAAATTACCAAAAAATTCATCAAAGCCATGCATGGTTGGCAAATGCTCATCGCGATCGCCAAAGTGATTTTTACCAAATTGACCAGTGCGATAGCCCTGGGGTTTAAGCAATTCAGCAATAGTTGGATCGTCATGGTGATATCCATTTTCAGCCCCCGGCAAGCCAACTTTTGATAAGCCGGTGCGATAAACACTCTGACCGCTTATAAAGGCAGATCGGCCAGCGGTGCAACTTTGCTCAGCATAATAATGAATAAATTTTGCACCCTCCTTAGCAACACGATCAATATTTGGAGTTTGATAGCCCATTAATCCGTGGCTATAGCAACTTAAGTTGCTTTGACCAATATCATCACCCCAAAGAATAAGAATGTTTGGCTTTCCGTTTGGCACGCTTAAATTTCATTGCTTTTTAATATTAGTGCCGATCAAGCAATTTGGCTAGTTTAACAAATGATGAAGAGGCGAAAATAGTTACTAAGGCATAAGCAATAATACCTATTTTTACATCGTTGAGTTGTGGGGCATAGCTACTTACAAGCAGCAAAGCCAAGCCTGGATTTCGCATTGCGATCACCAACGCAGCGGTGGGGCGAGTGCTGTTATGTGTTGAAGCCAAGCCACAGCCAATTAACAAACTTAAAAGTACTAGCAACATCATCATCATCAGCGCCAATGCATTACTTGTTGTAAATACAAGCAATTGCGGAGCGACTTTAGCTAACACCAGCAGCGCAACTGATCCCAAAAGAATATTAGCAACTTTTTCAAGCAGAGGTTGAATTTTGCTTGCAATCACTGGCTTAAAATGTTGTACAGCCAAGCCAAGTAAGAGGGGTAGCAACTGGGCTTTAGCCACCTGAACAGCCACATCAGCCGGAACAATTTGCCAGCCTTCAATCGAAAATACCGCTCGAAAAACACCTGCCAGCAGGGGCACTGAAATCACAGATGTTATTGCCGCAAACATTTGAAGCACTGCCGCAAGCTCACGATCACCCCCGGATTTAGCTGCTTTGCGCAGGATTAGCGGCGCGCTAGGGCAAAGGGCCATCAAGGCAATTGCAAAACGGGCCGATGGCGATACGGTT
>VFLB01000315.1 GCA_009914645.1 Synechococcaceae bacterium Bin_79_3 | reverse complement strand
CCTTTAGGGGCAGATCCCAGTAGGGCACTGGCAGCAGCAGAAGCATTGCGGGGTTTAGTGCAGGCTTTCAACGTTACCGATGGCAGCCGGGCGGTGATGCGTATGGCCAGCATTGCCTTATGCAAATTGCTGCAGGATCGTGATTTAGAGCCAGTGCTGCAGGTTGGCTGTAGAGATCGAAACCGGATTGCGCTGCAGGCTGATTTGCTTGGCGCCCAGGCTTTAGGGATACGCAATGTGTTGTGTCTTACCGGTGATCCGGTGCGGGCCGGGAATCAAAGCAAAGCGCGGCCGGTATTTGATTTTGAATCGGTGCGGCTTTTGCAGCAGGTACAGGCCCTTAATTTGGGGCTTGATCCGTTTGGAAAGCTGTTGCCAGATGGCGGCACCAGTCTTTTTGCTGGTGGGGCCGCGGATCCTCAATCCAGCAGCTGGAGTGGTCTTAAAAGCCGGGTACGCCGAAAAGCTGCCGCTGGTGCTCGTTTCCTGCAAACCCAAATGGTGATGGATGCAGATGCCCTGCAGCGTTTTTGCCTTGAAATAGCAGACCCACTAGGGCTGCCAGTGCTGGCGGGGGTGTTTTTGTTGAAGTCTGCCAAAAATGCAGCTTTTATAAATCGAGTGGTGCCAGGCGCTCAGATCCCCACAGCCCTAATCGATCGGCTGGCTGGGGCGGCAGATCCCAGGGAGGAGGGCATCAAAATCGCTGCTGAACAAGTTTCTAGCTACTGCAAGATTGCAAAAGGTGTGCACCTAATGGCTATCAAGGCAGAAGAGAGCTTGGTGCAGGTATTAAGCCTTGCCGAGATCTGAACCCAGCAATTCAGCTAAGGCCTTTTGCTCTGGTGAAGGTTGCACTAAATCCTGCCTGCGGGCATCGGTAATCAACCAATCGAGGGCTGCTTCTTGCACGTCGATGTGATCGCCACTGCGATCAACGCAGTAGCGGCCAAATACCAACTTTTCCACAAGACGCACCCCAGCACCAATGCGTGAATAATCAAAGATAATTGAATTATCGATAGTTGCCCCCGCGCAAATATGACAACTAGGGCCGATCATTGCAGGGCCAATAATTGTTACCCCGTCTTCAATTTTTGTCATGCCGCCCACATACACCGGCCCTTCAACATGAATGTTATCCCAATTTGCTGCAACATTTAAACCGGTATATATACCAGGGCGAACCTGTTTGCCAGGAATTGTTACCTGTCTAACCTCCCCCTGTAGTACAGATCTAATCGCCTGCCAGTAATCAGGCACTTTACCGATATCAACCCATTCAAATTCCATCGGCATTGCATAAAATGCTAAACCTTCTTCTACTAATTTAGGAAATAAATCAGCTCCAATGTCATAGGGGATATCGCTTGGAATATGATCAAATATTTCCGGCTCAAATATATATATGCCTGTATTAATTTCATCGCTTAATGCTTCTTCTGTGCTGGGCTTCTCTTGGAATGCTTTTACTCTGCCCTCCTCATCTGTTACTACCACTCCGTAGCTGCTCACCTGCTCTTTAGGTACCCGTTTTGTTACGAGTGAGGCAAGTGCTCCTTTCTGGCGATGCCGCCGCACCGCTTCGCTGAGATTTAGATCAATCAAGGCATCGCCGCAGAGCACCACAAAGGTGTCGTCGAAAAAACGTTGAAAATTTTGTATTT
>VFLB01000262.1 GCA_009914645.1 Synechococcaceae bacterium Bin_79_3 | reverse complement strand
GTTTTCGCTATCAGCAGCTTCCGGGATTGGCGCAGCAATTAACTGCTTCAAACTTCCGATTGCTGCTGCATTTTGTGCAAGAAGGCGTGTCAGCGGGTCCTGAAAAGCTGAAGGAAATCGCTCTTGTGTCTGGGGTATATGCCAGCTTGATTGCAGTAGCGGCTTATGGCGCTTTGCGCAATGCGATTTGGGGCAAATGGTTATTGTTAGGAGTATTAATTACTAGTTTACCGTTTGAACTTTGGGAAATTCACGAAAGTTATTCTATAATAAAATTTAGCGTATTAATTTTAACTTTTTCTGGATGCTTAATAGTTGGACTGGAATTATTTAAAGAGCAGCCACGAAAGGTATAACTGTAATGCGCTTGCGTTCGCGAGTGGAGCGGCGAATGGTTTCAAATTTAACTATTCCATCGATTAGCGCAAACAAGGTGTCGTCTGAACCTTGTCCAACATTTACGCCAGGTAACACAGATGTGCCCCGTTGACGAATCAAAATTGAACCAGCGGTTACTTTCTCGCCGCCATAACGTTTAACACCAAGCCGTTTGGAATTGGAATCGCGACCGTTACGGGTTGAACCTGTGCCTTTCTTGTGGGCCATGGAGAATGCAGTTGAAGAGTATGTAAATGAAAAAATAAGCTTAACAAACTTTAGACGATGCTTTTCCCGCCCACCGTGATTGATTCAACCATCACTCGGGTGAGCTCTTGGCGATGCCCATTTTTGCGGCGAGTTTTCTTTTTCTTTTGCATTTTATAAACAATTATTTTCGGTCCGCGGCGGTGGGTCATCACCTTCAAGCTCACCTCTGCTTCAGCCACATAGGGCATGCCAAGAGTGGTGCCTTTGCCGTCGTTAACGAGCAATACCTCTTTAAGGGTAATTATTGAATCAACATCAGCGGCTAAGCGATCAATGTCGTAGTAGCGGTTGGGTTGAAGCCAAAATTGTTGGCCCGAGGCCTCAACAATTGCGTATGGGCTGTTGGTCATAGCTGAACTCCGGCATTGGCAAGGCAGATCTTTCGATCATTTGGAAGCCCGGGCGCAATCCCAATTTGGAAACAAACAACAATTCTCCCAGATCGCTTTTGCTTTAGTCAAGATTGAGCTATGGAAGTTTCTGGTTTGGTGATAGGGGCTTTGCTGCAAGATCAGCAGCTGCTGATTGCCTGCGGCCAGGGCTTAGGGGGGGGCAATTACAACCTGAGGAGCCTCTGCGTTAACCCAAGCCGGCTCTTGGCGGAGCTGCAGGGCTGCTGGGACGCTTTGGATGGCTTATTGATTGAACAGGGGGCCATAGATCAGGGCAGTTTTGACCTGTTGCGGGCCCATGGAATGCTTTTGCCAGCGGTGGTGATAGGCGCTGTAACAGGGGAGATTGAATACCACGAGGCGGAATTACATCTACAGGCTGATCAGCTGGTGCAATTGCCTTACAGCTTGGATGCGGCAGTTTGCAATTTTCTTGAAAAACGGCTGCTCAAAACCGCCAAGGCAGATTATTTAAGAAACGGTCACTGGCGTTTAACGCAACGGCTGGAGGGGCGGCTCGGTTATCTGGGGGTGTTTTACAAGCGCGATCCAAACTTATTTCTACGTAATCTCAGCGAAGTTGAGCAAAATGAGCTGATCCAGTCTTTAAAACGTAGCTACAGGGATCTCCTGCTTAATTATTTCCGTGATCCGGCTGCTGCTAATCAAGCAATTGAAAGCTTTGTAAATACCGCCTTTTTCAGTGATTTGCCAATTACGAAGGCTGTTGAAATACACATGAATCTGATTGATTCTTGGTCTAAGCAGCTAGTTCTAGAAGGGCATCAAAGCGAATTCCTTCAGGATTACCGCCTTGCCTTGCTCGACGTGATGGCTCACCTTTGTGAGATGTACCGCCGTTCCATCCCACCAGAGCCTATGGGCAGCTCCCAGAGCCCAAAGGCCGCGACAAGACTTCAGGAGGAGTTTTTATGAGCCCCCGCAAAACCTACATTCTCAAGCTTTACGTGGCGGGAAACACGCCAAATTCAATGCGGGCCCTAAAAACCCTGCGCAACATTTTAGAAACCGAGTTCCGTGGGGTTTACGCCCTAAAAGTGATCGATGTATTGAAGCAACCACAGCTGGCGGAAGAGGACAAAATTCTGGCAACTCCAACGCTGGCAAAAATTCTGCCTCCCCCGGTGCGGCGGATAATTGGCGATCTATCAGATCGAGAAAAGGTGTTGATTGGCCTAGATCTTCTCTATGAAGAGCTCAGTGACGACGCTGATGGCTATTCCTTTGATGAAGTTTCTGAATAATCTCTTGCAATGAGCAGTTCCCCAATGTTTCAAAGTTCAGCCGAAACCCATCTCAGCCAAGTGCAAAAGCTGGCAACTGGCATTGAAGGCTTCGATGATGTGTGCCACGGCGGCTTGCCGATCGGCCGCTCCACCTTGATCAGCGGCACATCAGGTACTGGTAAAACAGTATTTTCTTTGCATTTTTTATATAACGGCATCAAAGATTTTGATGAACCGGGGATATTTGTAACCTTTGAAGAATCTCCTCTTGATATCTTGCGCAATGCGGCAAGCTTTGGTTGGGATCTTCAATCGATGGTTGATAATGATAAATTATTTATTTTAGATGCCTCTCCGGATCCCGATGGCCAAGATGTGGCGGGAAGTTTTGATTTATCTGGACTGATCGAAAGAATAAATTATGCAATACGAAAATATAAAGCAAAACGTGTTTCAATCGATTCTATTACTGCTGTATTTCAACAATATGACGCAGTTTCGGTTGTGCGACGCGAGATTTTTCGTCTGATCGCGCGGCTCAAAGAGATCGGTGTAACAACCGTAATGACCACCGAAAGAATCGATGAATACGGTCCGATTGCTCGATATGGAGTAGAGGAATTCGTATCAGATAATGTTGTGATATTGCGCAATGTGCTGGAAGGGGAGCGACGCAGGCGCACCTGTGAAATTCTCAAGCTGCGGGGCACCACTCATATGAAGGGTGAATTTCCTTTCACAATGGGAGTGAATGGCATCAGTATTTTCCCATTAGGGGCGATGCGATTAACTCAGCGCTCCTCCAATGTGCGTATTAGTTCAGGTGTTTTAAAACTAGATGAAATGTGTGGAGGCGGATTTTTCAAGGATTCAATTATTCTGGCCACTGGTGCTACGGGCACAGGTAAAACCCTTTTAGTAAGCAAGTTTCTTGAAAATGCCTGCGCTAATAAAGAGCGCGCAATTCTATTTGCCTACGAGGAATCAAGAGCTCAGCTTATGCGCAATGCAACGAGTTGGGGCATTGATTTTGAGCAGATGGAATC
>VFLB01000042.1 GCA_009914645.1 Synechococcaceae bacterium Bin_79_3 | reverse complement strand
CTTGC
The DNA here is from genome assembly GCA_009914645.1 of Synechococcaceae bacterium Bin_79_3. Lineage (GTDB taxonomy): Bacteria > Cyanobacteriota > Cyanobacteriia > PCC-6307 > Cyanobiaceae > Synechococcus_D. Next base: position 14,363 of record VFLB01000042.1, on the reverse strand, counting down.
CACTGCTATTGCAGCTTCCGTAGCAGCTGGTTTTATTTCAAGTGCTTTAAGTAACAGTGGAATTACTTCAGGATGCTGTGACCGCATTCGACCCAGCCACCAAGCGGCATAACAGCGTTGGCTCGGGTCGTCTTGTTGCTGCAACCGTTGCAATGCTTCCACTTCATTGATAGGCTCCCCAGGTAGAATTTTTTTATCCATTTAGCACAGCATTGTTGATATTTAGTTTAAAGGCATAAAAAAACCTCCCTCGTGTAGAGGGAGGTTTAGATAACAGATAACCCGAAACTTTAAGTGAGCGCGTTTACTGCGTAGTCGAGGTAGTTGTTGGCTTCGGTTGCAGATTCGCCACTGAGGCCATGGTTGGCTTTGATGTACTTAAGTGCTTCCACATACCAGGAAGGGGAAAGCTCAAAAGTGCGGTTGATTTCATCAAGGCCGGCGATTAAGTAGTCGTCCATAGGGCCGGTGCCACCTGCCACGAGGCAGTAGGTAACCATGCGCAGGTAGTAACCAATGTCGCGGGAACATTTGGCTTTTCCTTCGGGCGTAGCCGCATAATTAGGGCCTTGCATTTGAGTGGTGTAAGGAAATTTCGTATACACCGCTTGAGCTGCGCCATTTACAAGGCTATCTGCTTTCGCAGTAAGAGCTTTTGCAGCTTCAAGGCTTGATTTGGCGCGGTTGAAACGACCAAAGGCGGCTTGAATCTCGGTGCTGCTCAGAAACCGACCTTGGGAATCGGCGGCAGAAACGGCCTCTGTAAGGGGAGTTTTCATTGGATGATTTGGTGGGAAGAGTTAAAAAGTTAAGGCGACTGCTTCAAGCAACAGCGGCTGCAGCGCGATCAAAATAAGTGCCAATTTCACTGATTAGAGCGGCGCAATCACCATTGGTGATCCCATTGCGATCATTGGCAATAGCGATGGCTGATTGCTTCATGAGATTCACGCCGGCTGCAACCGATGAACCTGGGGTGCCAAGGGCTAGATAGGTTTCACGCAAGCCGTTCAGGCAGCGATCCTCCAATACAGAAGCATCACCGGCAAAAATTGCATAAGTTACGTAGCGGAGAATGATCTCCATGTCGCGAAGGCAAGCGGCCATGCGGCGGCTGGTGTAAGCGTTGCCCCCTGGAGCGATCAATGCAGGCTGTTCAGCAAACAACTGACGGGCTGCGCTAGCCACGATGGTTGAGGCGTTACTGGTGATGCGATTCACGGCATCCAGACGCTTATTGCTGTCCGAAACCATCTTCGCGAGAGCATCGATCTCACCAGGATTTATGAATTGACCCCGGGCGTCTGCCTGGGCGAGAACCCTCGTGAAGGCGTCGAACATTGTGAAAACTCCTTGGGATTGCTGCTGGTGGGTACCACAGGTGGATTCTGGCTAGTAACTTCACTATCTTCGGGGCATGTTCACAATGTTTAACGACAAATCTTGAAAGGGGATCTGAATCGGTTTAATTTCAGGTTTGGAACATATTTTCGATCAACTGCTCCGAAGATCGAACAAAACGTCATGAATGTAGCTTTCGGTCCAGCCCGCCCCATGGAATCGCGTAAGCATTCCCCTGGCGGGATCTTTTAAGGCCCGATAAGTGGAATATCGCAATTGCCCTGCTAAAAGTTCACTGGCGCGCTCAGCATCTACAGGCGTTGCTGCATCTACAAATTCCAAATAAAGATTCAAATAAAGCTTAAAAGCTGGCATCACAGCCTCCTTAATTAATTCGTCTCCTTCTGGGCCCAATGGAATTCGCGTCCAGAGAAAACCTGGCGAAAAGAAGGGTTCAGCTTCCGCTGGAATCGGTCCGCCACTGGGGAGCTTTTTGCTGCACTCCTGGTGCAAAGGCAAAAGCTTTTCCCAAACTAGTTGTGTATGCAAGGCGTCGTTTTTAAGCGCTGGTTGGAGATCCAGGGCCAGTAAATGGCCATTTGGCAGAGTAACTAAATCTGCTCCAAAAAATGGCAGATCAAAATTACAACTTGGATTAATTACAAAATTAAGAACTGAAGCGGCTTCTCCCCCTTCAACGCAAGCGGCACGCACCTGGCGCAATTTATTTGTTTTGCAGCCCCAAGTGGCTGTTGTTACGTTGAATGGCCTGGATGTAGAGCCGCCACTATCCGATTGCCAAAGAAATCTTTCTGGTATCGGATATGGCTCTGGTTCGAATCTTGCTAACGCCTCCACAGCATGGTTTAAAAAAGGCTGCCAACGCCAACTGGGCAGTATTACGGGTTCAAGGCTGGAGCTACGCATCGTGGTTGTCGCCTGCAGGGAAAAGGAATTCGTGCAAAAACTTATCTGCCCATTCCTTGCCGAAATGGCTTTTAAAAAGGCCGTGGGCGGGATCACGTTCTGCGCTGTAGATATCGTATGCAATTTGCAGCTGTCGCACTTCTGTTGCAGGGATAAGTGATTGGGCTGCGTTGCTCTGTTGATGCAAGGCCCAGTAGCAGTTCAAAAATGCATTGAAAGCTTTTGGTAGAGATAAAGATGCTTCCTCCTTGCCTCCACGGCAGAAAAGCAACCAAGGGGAAAAATATTGGTGTGGATCAAAAGAGCGCATCGCCTCCTCTCCGCTTAATTCAGGAAAATTGCTATGCAGCTGTTGCAACCCCTGAAAATGGCGGTCAAGGTAACTTTTGTCTTGAATTAGTGGTTGAAAATCAAGTACAGCAACCAACTTTGAGCGAGCTCCAAACCAGAGCAAATCGATCCCCATAAGTGGCATATCGCGGCTGTATTCCGGATAGGCAACAGCATTTAGTACCTGGAGGGAATCGCCGGCATCAAGCCGGGTAATGCGCCAGCGCCTGAAGCCCGGCACAGCCCATAGCCAGTTTTTGATAACGCTTTTACCGTTACTGGAGTGGCATTCCTCCAAATCACTAGAAAGCGGCAGTGGCTCTGAGCCAGCTGCTTTGAGTTTTTCTTGGAGTTCAGCTAAAAAAGGGTCAAACATCAATTTTTGCCAGCTATGGCGAGTAATTGAGCCTTGGCAGCAGTGGCTTTAATTGCCTCCTCGCTGGAACAACGCAGCTCGGTGCAATAGGTGGTCATGGAAACCCCATCTAGGAATTGCACTGAGCTCACTCGCATGCGCACCTGATCTGTAACAAACCAACAGCGTTCAATCCCCACATTTGTGTCATATCTTGTGGTTATCGAAAGCACCCCATCTTCTGCAAAGTGATAAGTGCTAATAACGGCGGCCTTTTCCACATAACCTTTATCCCTCAATAGAAACCCTTTGCGGCTATCACCCTTTTGCGGTACATCAATTAGTACTGCTGCGTTCTCTGGATCTTGCGAGCCTTGGTTGAGATTGCCTTCCCACCAAAATCTGGCGCCACCGGAAGCTTCGCTTAAGTCAACCCCAAGGGATGCACAAATGGTTTGAACGCTGGGATCAGCCGGTCCAAAAGGTTCAATTATCAGATTTGAATCGCCAGCTTCATCATCTTGATAATCAAGATGATGCACGGCCCTACGGGCGAGCCAGGTACCTCGGCTAGCTGCAAAAAAAGCCACCATGCTTAGGGGCGTATTGGTTGCTTCCATTGCTATGCGAGCTGCCCTTGAAGCTGAATCAGGATCTCTTCTATGCGTTGCAATTCAGGGTGATCAGCGATCGAGGCCTCCACTTTTGCTTTTGGTAAACGCAGTTTCTGGCCAAGGGTTAAAACATCGTTGCGCAGACGATCGCGGTAGGCACTGAGTTCCTGAATAGTTTCCTCTAATTCAGAAACATTGGGGTCAACTGCAGATGATTCAGCCATTTTTATGTTGGCGAATTTTTTGTAGCCTACACAGAGGCTTTAAATCTAAATAAAAAACGAAATTCAGGCTCAAAAGCTAAAAACCCGGGATTTTGATGACGAACCTTTACGTGATTGCCCGCTTTGGCAATTGCAGTAGTGAATGACGACTTACTGTTCAGGGATGCCCGGCAGAGGTTGAAAAACTTCTGCCTTATGCATCATCAGTACTGCTGATTTACTCAGGTTTTCCTGGCTTTTCGGTAGATTTATCCACCCCTAGTCCTGCTTTCTCATGCTCGACGCTTTTTCTCGCGCTGTTGTAAGCGCAGATGCAAAAACTGCCACTCTCGGTACAGCTGAAATTGCTTCACTGCGTAGTTATGTTGCCGAAGGCAACAAGCGCCTTGACGCCGTTAATGCCATCACCAGCAATGCTTCTTGCATCGTTTCTGATGCTGTAACCGGCATGATCTGCGAAAACACAGGCCTGATTCAGGCTGGTGGCAATTGCTACCCCAACCGTCGTATGGCAGCTTGCCTGCGCGATGGCGAAATTGTGCTCCGCTACATCAGTTATGCATTGCTCGCAGGCGATGCCTCCGTGCTAGACGACCGCTGCCTGAATGGTCTCAAAGAGACATACATTGCTTTGGGAGTTCCCTTGCAGTCTGCTGGTCGCGCCGTTTCTATCATGAAGTCGTCAGCCACCGCACATATCAACGAAACCAACAGCCAGGCCATGGGCGGTACACGTTTCCGCAAGATGGAAACCATCAAAGGCGATTGCTCTTCTTTGGTTTCAGAAGCTGGTAGCTACTTCGACCGCGTTATCAGCGCTTTGGGCTGAGCTTCAGCTTAATTTTTCAACTACGCACACTTCCACCTAAGGAACCGCTCGATGAAATCCGTCGTAACAACAGTTGTGACCGCCGCTGATGCTGCTGGTCGCTTCCCTTCACAGAATGATCTAGAAGCCGTTCAAGGCAACATCCAGCGAGCTGCGGCTCGCTTGGAAGCTGCTGAAAAGCTTTCAGCCGGCCTCGACAAAGTCACCAAAGAAGCTGGTGATGCTTGCTTCAACAAGTATCCCTACCTGCGTCAGCCCGGCGAAGCTGGTGAGAACCAAGTGAAGGTAGACAAGTGCTATCGCGACTTGGCTCATTACTTGCGCCTGATCAACTACTGCTTAGTTGTGGGTGGCACTGGCCCTCTCGACGAGTGGGGCATCGCTGGAGCTCGTGAGGTGTATCGCACCTTGAATCTTCCAACCGCTGCTTACGTTGAGGCACTCACCTACACCCGCGACCGCGCTTGCGCACCCCGCGACATGAGCCCACAAGCTCTTAATGAGTTCAAGAGCTATCTTGATTACGCTATAAATGCGCTTTCCTGATTAATTCTTTTTAGATATTAATAAAGGGGGAGTCTTAACGGCTCCTCTTTTTTTGTTTAATGATTTTTACAGATGATTTTATGCATTCTGCCGAGTCTTCCCTACCGGATTTAGAAATTCTTTTTGAGGATTTAGCCCATCCAAATCCTTATATTCAATCTCAATCATGTTTGGCGATGGCAAAGTATTGGCCGAATGAATCGCTACCAAGATTGCTAAATCTGCTAGATCAAGAAAATGTAGCTTTACGCCGTTCGGCGGTAAGAGCTTTGGGCTGTTTTGGTATTAGTGTCTTAATTCCAATTGCTCAGAAATTTGATGAAAGCGAGGATGGAACCGTTCGCGCTAGTTGCATTAAGGCTTATGCGCAAGTTGCCTCGAATTCTCCGCCAGGGTTAGTTTTTCCATTAAAGGCAATGGCCATTTTGGAATCTGCTTTGATAGATAAATCACCGGTTGTTTCATTGGCAGCTGTGATGGCATTAGGACAGGTGGGGTTTCAATCCCTAGACTTACTTCTTAATGTTGCAGTTGGTGAGAACCCTGCATTAGCAGTGGCAGCCGTAAATGCCTTGGCTGAGATTGATGATGGCCGAGTTGAAGAATGTTTTGCTAAATTGCTAGAAAATCAATCTACTGATTCCTATGTAAGCTCAACAGTTACATCAGCTTCAGAACGAGCCAGGGGTTTAAGAAGTGGAAAGAAAAATTTATCTACTTAATTGATTTATTGCTAAACGGAAAACCACTTTCACATTTTCATCGCACTCTTTCGCTTCGTACTCTTTTAATATAGGAATCGCATCATGCGCTTCAAGTTTCATTATTGAGAGTGCTGCATTTTTACGCACTTGCGAATTGCTATCTCCTAATTTTGGTGTGAGTAAGGGGAGAGCCCATTCAAGATCATGCAGTTTTCCAAGTAAGGTGCTTGCCTCAGCTCGAACATCGCTACTCTCGTCATCAAGAGCTTGAACAACTAATTCCCGCGCTTCACTATCTGCTTGTGATTGGATTTGATCGCCAAGTGCTGCAATTGCCGCTGTGCGCACTTCTGGATGGAGCGATTTCGCTGCGTTGCGTAGGGCTTCTGGAGCACGTGCACCAACAAATGCGAGGCCCCAGCTTGCTAAACCCAATTGCATTGCAGTGGTTTCTGGATTTGTAAGCACTCCCAGGAGAGTTTCTACAGCTGCATCACCTACAGCTGCCATTGCGCCTACTGCAGATCCCTGCACCACTGGATCATCATCATTTAGCAGCGCGTCAAGCAGAGCTGGCAGAGCGGATGAATCACCAATTAAGGTGAGGGTTTTAGCGGCCGCACGTCGCACTGTCACGTTGTTGTTCTGCTTCAGTGCTTGGCAAAGATATGGAACGGCTGCATAGCCAACTGCCCCAAGACTTTCGGCGAAGGTTAATCGCATTAACCCACGCCTATCTCCAAGGCCAGCCACCATTAATTTAATTAATTCAGTGCTTGCGAGGGGCACTTGGCCATTACGAAGTTGAAGTTTGAGCTCTGTTGCTAGTTGACTAGCCTCCTCTTCACTTAACTGCGGTGAGTTTGAAGCATTTGACTGTGGTAACTCTTGCATTATTTTTGGTGCCGAGCATCAGCACAGTTTGCAGTTTAACGAGGATAGGATAGCTATGGTATTTTACTAAATTAATTTCCTAAGCGATGACAATCCTTATCCTTTCTCACAACCTGCAAATTGAAGACGCGAACGTTCCTTTATTATCAGCTTTAGTGCTTTCAGAGGGGCTGAAGCAGTACTGCAATGGAATCGATCATTCGGAAGCATTAGTGCATCCACATTGGATGGTGAAATTAGTTTCAAGCCGTAGTGCGGTGGAATTAGTTAATGATTTACCAGCAGCCTGGAGGGCATTACGCCATGAGCTAGGCCATCACAGTAATCATGCAGTGCTTGCTCTTGGCGGCAGGAAAGACGATTTAGGCAAGCCTGGATCCCCGCTTCAACAAGGTGATTGGGGTATTGATCTAGTTGAAACCACTGACTCTGCAGGATTTCTGCAGAGTATTAATTGGGATTCCTTAAAAGGGGGAAGACCTGCTGATGGAGTTATCGAAGTTTTAAGTTTGGGTAGTAATTAAGTGTGATTAAGTGTTTCGACGAGGCCTGCCACGGCGCGCAGGCTCAGATGGAGGTGTTTCAATACGCACTGAACTTTGCTCTTTGTTTTCATTAATTTTTGGACTACTTTCTACAACGTTAGCGCTACTTACTCCAGTAATTCTATAATTTCCATTATGACTTGCCTTCATGAATTGGCTTATCTGAGTTAGCGGAATAAATATTGATTTTTGTGAATTAGGAGAACTCCCCACTTGAACTGAAATAGCAATTTTTAAAGCATTTTCGCGGAAGGGTCCCATTCGCATGAAGCAGTTTTCCATTTCATAATGCCTGAAATTCGAGGTTTTGGCTAGCATTTTTGGGGTTTTTCAACAAACGTTTAAATTTAATCAAATATGCATGAGTAGATAGCTATTCTTGATCAAAAGCTACTTCGGACAGTTCCATTTTGAGTACAAGCCGCTTTAACAACATTCATTTGGGCCTCAGTCAGCAGGAGGCAATTCGAATTCTGTCTCTTCCTCTTGAGCAGTTGGAGTCTAAAAGTGATTACTACATGGCGGCCTCACACCTTATTAATTTCCCCGGAGAGAGTTCAGAGAATGCCTTGCTTAAACTTCTTGAATCTAAAGTTAGTGAGCAAGAGATTCTTTTAGCGCAGCGAAAGGCAATCGAGGTACTTGCGCGCCTTGGCTCGTACATTTCAATTCCAATCATAGGAACTTACTTAGATAGTTCGGATCCATACCTGGTTGAGAATGCAGCTTGGGCCCTAGGACAACTTCAATGCACGGATAAAATTCTGAATAATAAAATTGTTGAATTATTAAATAAGCCTTATTCTAATCGCCGGGTTTTGATTCAGGCTATTGCCTTGTTGAATTTGAAGAATGCTGCTCCTGAAATTGAACTATTGCAAAATGACGAAAATCCTGGTGTAAGGGGAGCCGCAATTAGTGCTGTTTCTCAATTAAATGAAACCGATGAAAGGGTAATGGAACTTGCTGATCATTTGCTTCTTCCGAATCAAATGGATCGTCAGTCTGCCATTCAAGATGCGGTTGATTGCAAGGCGCTAATTTTACTACCGGATATTTTGCGATCACCTGTTTCTCCTGTATTTAGAATGAGAGCTTTTAGAGCCCTTTGGCCCAAAGATACTTGCAAAGTTGAAGGGCTTGATCTTGTTGATTGCCTTGATATGTTGCTTAAAGATGATATTAGTGCCTTGACACTGGTTCACGAGTACGATGCCCCACCAACTGACGAATTTCTTATTCAGGAGCTCTTTGGAACTGATTTTAGTCGTTGTTATTTAGCGCTAAATACTTTAAGTGTGAGACCTGCGCAAGATTTTTTACCATTGCTGTTAAGTCGCTGGAACGATGATGCTCATAATGATTATGGAGCCCATTATTTCTTTATGCGATTATTTGGGATGTATCAGAATTGGCCTGAATCCTCACTTCCAGAGATAAAGGCCATTTTGCTTGATGCTATTTCAAATGAAAGGCCGCAATTTATGAAATCTAAGGCGGCAGCAACTTGGTCGCTTGGTTTTGTTTGCCCTTCCATATGTGGAGATTTACTATTAAAAATTTTATCACCTGATTGTGAGGCTTTTTGGGAAGTGCGATACGCTGCATTGATGCTTGTAGAAAAGTTATACCTGCGGATCAACCCTGAAAGATTTAGGTTTACGGAATTAACAAAAAATGATCCTGAGCCTTTTGTTCGATTCAAAGCTACTCAAATTATGACAGACAAGAATTAAGATTTAGCATAAAAAAAAGGGCGGTGTAATCCGCCCTTTAGTTATGTAATGCTATTAGCTGGTTGGATCAGGCCAGTGAATTGATTACGTAATCGAGAGCGCTGTTGTATTCGGTAAGAGCCTGGGCGCTCAAATCACGAGGAGCACAGCCGTCATTGCGCATCGCTGTAAAACCAGCGATGTATGTACCAGGATCGATGCTTAGAGCCTTGTAAACCTCACGTTGACCATTGATGGCAAGCTCATCAAGAGGGCCTGTGCCGCCAACTACTAATGAGTAGTTGATCAAACGCAGATAGGTAACAAAATCGCGCTTGCACTTTTCCTTACCTTCGGTTGCACACTGACGGGGTTGACGCCCTGTAGCACCATTTGGGTACTGGGTGTAAACAGCATCAACAGCTCTTTGAGCTATTGCGTCATAATTTTTTGAGATTTTTTCTGCAGCTTCTAAACGAGCAGCAGCGCGCTGAAGCGATCCTTGCACTGATTCCAGATCAGAGCTTGAGGGAAAGCGAGAACCGCTGTCAGCGGAACCGATAACGGTGGTGAGAACAGACTTCATGTGATTTAGGTGATGGGTTTTGTTTGTACCTGGTTTGGCAATCTCAGCTAATGGAGCTGATCACCATGTCGAAATAGGAAGCTGCTTCTGAAGAGAGGGAATTGCAATCACCCTGGGTTACTGACATCTTGCGCTTAGGGCCAGTGAAGTTGTTGGTATTGGTGATGTGCGCACAAGCACTGGCTTTCATGATTGCTACTGCGCGTCCAGCAGAACCAGCGGGCACGCCAAGTGCTGAATAGGTTTCCTTCAGTCCGTTTAGGCAGCGATCCTGCAGTACAGATGCGTCACCTGCGAGCAATGCGTACGAAACATAACGAAGAATAATCTCACCATCACGCAGACAGGCTGCCATTTTGCGATTGGTGTACACACCACCGTTGGGGGATGTCAGCCCTGTGTTCTCGCAGCAAATGCCAGCTATTGCATCAGATACAACACAGGAAGCATTGCTAGTAATTGCATTCACAGCGTCAAGGCGCTTATTGCCCTCGCTGATGAAAGCTCGTAGGGATGAAAGCTGACCTTCACCGATGAAGCTACCGCTGGAATCAGCAGAGATTGCCTGCCGAGAAAATGCGTCGAGCATAATAAGGTTTGATTACGGGGCTGAGAGCGGTGAGATGTTGCACCACTCAGGCACAATACGATTAGTGATTTGAATAAAACGATTCGGCAGGCGCTTCTCAATATAAGTTTGCATTTGTTGGAATATCGATAGCTACCAAAATTACCTTAAGAAAGTTTGCGTGAAACTTGCTTGCAAGTCCATCTTAGTGGTTCCCATCGCGTTGAATCCCCAAGCGTAGTGATGAATTCTTTATGTTCTATTAGAGACAGCTTTAGGCAACTCCAGGCAGCTGCAATCCTTGATTTTGCATATTGAGGTGCCTCTTCAAAAAGTGAATCTGTAACCAAATTGCTTTTGTCGTTCAGGCCAAGAAAGCCAATACAATTAGTTATAAAATAATGAATTCCGTAATCGCTTCCATGATTTGTGTGAAGTTCATTTATTAATTCCACTTGTGATTTTGGGTCTAAGCAAAGCAATGCTTTTACTGCGGCGTATTGACGACCTTCATCCCTATGTTTAAGTTGAACCTTAATGGCATCAGACTCTAATGAAACCTGCCAAGTTGGCAGAAGATTAAGCTCTCTGGGATCATCTATTAAAAGCTTTTCAAGTAGTTCGACCTGGTATAGAGGGATTGAATGCAAGTCAACATCAGAAAATAATTGAAATGCGCTTTTGGCTTTTAGCGGCATCGATACTGGGCACATGACAAGGTCTCCTAGGTAGCTCGTCACCCCAGCATCACCTATGTCAATAACTGCTGCTCTGCGTCTACCTACGTTTTCATCCTGCAGCTGCTTAATAAGTAAATGGAGTTGAGAATTGTCATTTTGACATCTGCAACTATATGCAACTGCAGCACCAGAAACAAGTGGATTAACCTCTGATTTTAATTGATTTATCACTTCATTTGGATCGGAAAGATTTAATCGTGTAAAAGCTTGAATAACAGCGCGCTTTTGGTTGTCTGGCCCGTTGAGTGCTAATAAAAGCTCTTGTTGTTGAAGATCGGTTAAGGATGTATTTATCCGAGTAATTGCATCTGCTGCATTTACAACTGTCGGTTCATCATGGTCTTTAAGTGCGGCTATTAGGAAAGGAATTGCCTCTTTATTCTTTCTTCGGCCAAGCGCTTCAATTGCTTTGCGGCGCGCAATTTTTTCATATAAATTCTCCTTAGGTGTACGAGCAATTTCAAGGAGAGTATTGAATGATACTATTGATGTGCAGGCCCCGAGTCGAGTTGCTGCTATATATTTAAGGCCTGGATTGTCAAGTTCAATTATTTTTGCATTTAAATATTCAATTGCACTCGCCTCGCTCATACTTTCAAAAATAGTGTCGAAACGTTCGCTCATTAGTTTAGTTTGAATTAATTTAAGATTTTTGTGAGCTATCCAAAAATTCTTGCAAATTAAATGCAATCCTTTTTGGTTTGAGCTAAAGTTTTAACATCTAAACAATAGCACTTCCACGTGTCTCAAGCCTCAACTGTGAACCATCTGTCTGCCGCAGAGGCCGAGATTAGAGATTTTGTTGGATTACTTAACTTAGACAACAGCTTAAATCAACGGCTTGATTGTATCCTTTCTATTTCTGAACTTAATGAGTTTTTATTAGTATTAAGCAGTTCGTTAGCATGTGCATTAATACCGCATGAGCAGGCCACACGTCCAGCAAAGATTTTGCTAGCTTCCGGTATTAATGAATATGGTACGTCGTGGAGAATATTACAATGTCCAGGCGGTCCATTTGTATTGCAACTTATATGTCAGAATCGTTGCTTCGCTTTGTGGCGCCAGGAGTGCTAGTTATGCCACCCAATCAAATTGAAAATTTTGTACAATTAGTTGTTGACGATCATAAAGTTACTGAACGCATTAAAACACTCCAGACACATTACCAAATTGTTGCTTTTGCTAATTCAATTAATTTTAATTTTGAACTTTCTACCTGGGCTCGTTTTCTAGCTTTTGATTGGTTGCAATTATCTGATTCTCAACTGCAATCTGTTCTTCAGGCAGATCCAACACATTGGAGTTGGGCATTTCGCCAAATATCAAAGTGGCAAACATTGTTGATGGATGGGGCTAAAGATTTGGGTTTACTTGAAGCAATTAATTTTGCCCCTGCTATCTTGCCTGGTGCATTAACCGACTCTTCTTCTGATAGTGATAATGCATTAAAATGTTTTATTGAAGCAATTCATAATCGCCCGGATATTGTGCAGGAAATTCAGCTAGCACGTAATGAAGACGAAGTAATCAATATTGCTTTTCAGCAGGGTTATGTAATTGATTCCTTGTCTATACTACGAAAATGGAGCGAACATACGGATTTTTCAAAACCTACCTGGTATGGATGGTTTGCAAATGATTAATTTAGGTTATTTCGTGGTAACGTGTAGTTATTGATCCTCTTTTTGCCCAATAAATTACTAAGCTTTTGGAATTAGAACTTGGTATTAATGCGATTGCTCTCAAAATTTTAAATGATCGACGTGGGCCCATTGGCCAGTTTCCAATCGCAGTTATTGATCTAATTTGTCCGCCGAGTAACAGAATGCAATGTTCAAATTTTTCCAGGGCTGTTTGGTCAACGGTTTCAAATATAAATTGATTGCTTAGGCATATCAGATGCTGAGTGCGAATCCACCCCTTTAATAATTTTTCAATTTCTATATTTTCCATTGGCGTTTGTTTATTTTTGCGTTAATTAAAGCAATCATCTTCCAAATTTAGCCCTAGGAATGCTTTCCTTTCGAATATAAGTTTCCCGTGCTCAGATCCCCAGCACTGTTTATGGTCTTCTATATTAAACCCTCGATCTCTACTTTCCCATGTTTTTTCATTCACTTCTACTTCACTTACTAAATATGAAAGTTGTCCATCTCTTGGAACAATACATTTGCATCCAGGCTCAACTTCCCCCGTATATGCGGTTTCCCCTTTTTTCTTGAAGTGCATTGCACATCCAAATCGTTGTTTTATAGACTTACTATTAATATCTTTTAATAGTTCTGGTCTGCAGCCAGCACCGGCTAGTCTATACATGTTTTCAAACTCAAAATTTTCAACAATAATAATCCCTTTGCTAATACTTACTTTGTGAATTCCCTGCCTGTATGGTCTCCATGGGTCATGGTCATAGCTTTGCTCGGAATATATATGCGCTATATTGAAGAATTCACTTGGCATAGGTTGAAAAAAAATATTTATATGTGCAAAATCCTTGGGATTCTCAATGGCTTGCTTTTGATTACTATAATGGCCTAGTAATACTTTTGCAAATTTTAGAAGCTCGCTTTGATTTTCCATTAATAGTTTTGATTTAGTTCTGAATTTTCCGAACTTCGGAGGCAAAAGAGGTCTGTAAGATTCCTGTTCCTGAGGATGTTCTTATTATTGAGGATCGACATCTTAGATTCTCGGATGCGAACCAGATGCGTTCCTCTGCAATTGATTGCCCATATTTTGTATTTAATATAAATGTTCCATCATCGAGGAAAAGGTATTCAGATATGGCAGATTCTTCCTCAGCATATCCTACGCTTCTAAATAGCAAGCCTGCATTAGAGCTTACTGGTAATGGAATTAAAATACATGAACCGGAGGAGACTGATTCTTCTTCAGTATTCCAATCACTTTCCGCTTTCCATGTCATTTTAAATGGTGATGAAATCTTACTTGAATCAGCCTTCTTGTTGGTGAGTAAAAAATTAATTATTTCTGGATCATTTTCTTGTGCAGCACTTATAGATATTGTGCTCAAAACATCTTCAAACTGTTGAAACGCAAGAGAATGACCTGAGCGCATTGAACGCCACAGGCCAATACTCTTTGCGACAAATTGATCAATATCCATTTTGAAGCATAGTGTCTTTTAATGCACTTATACTATTGTGTATTGATTAATTTGCGTTGATTGCAACAATTTTTCCACCTTGAGCCTGGATGCTTCGTATAGTTGCAGAAAGTGAAGAGTAGCTTACAAGTGACCTTTGCTGGGAGCGATTCACCGTAGCTGGTTGTTGCATGGAAACCCAGCTTATGTTGTATCTGCCACTAGTGCCAGCGGATTTACGTACATTCATCCCGGCTGGGTTTGTGTTAGCAGCAATACTTGTGAGCAGAGTTGCTCTCTTGCTGCCATCAAATCCAGCATATCCAGGGTCAAAGG
>VFLB01000101.1 GCA_009914645.1 Synechococcaceae bacterium Bin_79_3 | reverse complement strand
ATAGCTGTTCCCCTCACTAGCCGTGAGCAGGTGGTTCCCAGCCGATCACGGTTGAAATTACCGCCCTGGTTAGAAATTGCTAAACCGCGGCTAATTCCACTTTTGCTTGCCACCACCCTTGGCGGGATGGCATTAACGGAAAGCTGGCCGATTCCTATTCCGAGATTGGCCTGCACCCTTGGTGGCGGAGCACTTGCAGCAGCAGCGGCAGGAGTGCTCAATTGCCTATGGGAAGAGCAGCTTGATGGCCGCATGGTTCGCACCAGCGGTAGAGCTTTGCCATCGGGGCGCTTGAGTGCCGGCAATGCTTTTTATATCGCGGTAGCGCTTGCTTGCAGTGCTGGATTGCTTTTGGTGATGGGGGTGAATTGTTTAGCGGCAGGTTTGTCTTTATTAGGGCTTTGCAGTTATGTGCTGCTTTACACCGTGGTGTTAAAACCACGCACCACTCAAAACATCGTGATCGGTGGGGTGGCTGGCGCTATTCCGCCCCTGGTTGGTGCCGCAGCTGCCACGGGTCATATTGGCCTTGGTGGTTGGTGGTTATTTGCCCTGGTAATGCTTTGGACCCCAGCTCATTTCTGGGCCCTCGCTCTTTTATTAGAAGACGACTACCGCTCGGTGGGCATTCCGATGTTGCCGGTGGTTAAAGGCCCTGTAGTTACAGGAAACGCGATCATTCGCTACGCCTGGGCCACCATTGCAGTGAGTTTTCTTGGCGTATTTATTCTCCCCAGTGGTGGGCTGTTTTATGGCCTGATGGTTTTGCCGTTTAACGGCCGTTTGTTGCAAATGGCTCAGCAGCTACAGCAAGATCCATTTGATCGGCAGAAAGCAAAGGGGATGTTTCGATGGTCGATTCTTTATCTATTCGGCATCTGCTTGTTGTTACTACTCGCTAGAACATCAACAGCAAGCGATTTCAATTTGCAGCTGAGCAGTTTCTTTCATAGTTTCCAGTGATCAATCTCGAGCAGATTTATAAACGCTATGGCAGCGTTAGCGCTCTTGAGGGGCTTTCTCTTGAGGTGCCAAAGGGCTGTTTATATGGTTTGCTTGGCCCTAACGGCGCCGGTAAAACCACAGCTCTTCGTATCCTTTGCACCCTGTTAGCTCCGGATCAGGGCAGGGTTTTTATCGCTGGGCTGGATGCTCTGGCTGATCCTCGCGGGGCAAGGGCTCAGTTGGGATATGTGGCCCAAGAGGTGGCGATCGATAAAATTCTTACCGGCAGGGAGCTCCTGGAACTGCAGGGCAGTCTTTATCACCTAAGCGCTGCTAGATCGAGGGATCGCATTGCTGCTCTCTCAGCGTTATTGGGAATGGAGGAATGGTTGGATCGCCGTTGCGGCAGTTATTCAGGCGGTATGCGTAGGCGTTTGGATCTGGCCTGCGGCTTGCTACATGATCCGGCGGTATTGGTGTTGGATGAACCCACAGTTGGCCTTGATATTGAAAGTAGGGCCGCACTTTGGGATGTTTTACAACAATTGCGGCAGCAGGGCACCACAATTTTATTGAGCAGTCATTACTTAGAGGAGGTGGATGCTTTAGCTGATCGCTTAGCGATTTTGGATCGCGGTTGTGTGATCGCTGAGGGAACCCCTGAGCAACTAAAGCAACAGCTTGGCGGTGATCGCATCACTTTGCGGGTGCGTGAATTCGCCAGCCAACAAGAGGCCCAACGGGTGCAGCAAATAATTCAGGGCTTGCTTGGCGTAAGCCAGGTTTTGATCAATCGCGCCCAGGGACACGCCATTAATTTTGTGCTCGAGGGCCAAGGTTCAGAAGCACTGGTTCAACTAAGGCAGCAGCTGGAGCATGCACAGGTACCTGTGTTCTCATTAGCCCAAAGTCGCCCCAGCCTCGACGACGTTTACCTGCAGGCCACCGGCCGCACCTTGATGGACGCTGAATTAGCAGCCATTTCTAGCCGTGATTCCAAGGCGGAAAAGAAACAAGCTATGCGTTAATCCTTTCGCGTTAAACCTTTCGCATTTTCGTTTGCTTTTTAGCAACTCCCATTATTTTCTTTTTGCCCGTGTTTGCCCCATCTGCAATTGCTGAAATTAGTCAGGAAACCCTTGCTTTAAGCAAGCGCCTTTTTCTGCAACTAAAACGGCGCCCCTCCACTTTGGTGGCGGGAATTTTGCAACCCCTGATTTGGCTGGTGCTTTTTGGCGCTTTATTTGCCAAGGCACCTATAGGTTTATTTCCTGGTGGTGGTAGCTACGGCAAATTTTTAGGGGCAGGGGTAATCGTGTTCACTGCATTCAGCGCAGCCTTAAATGCAGGTTTGCCGGTGATGTTTGATCGGGAATTTGGGTTTTTAAATCGTTTGCTGGTGGCGCCATTGCGCTCGCGTTATTCAATTGTGCTTGCTTCTGTGCTCTACATCACCAGCCTCAGTTTGGTGCAAAGTTTGGCGATCATGGCTGCCGCCTGGGGATTGGGTTATGGCTGGCCGGGGGGGGCAGGTTTACTGGTGGTGATCGGCACCCTGCTGCTACTGGTGGCGGCGGTTACTGCATTGAGCTTGGCTCTGGCTTTTGCTTTGCCTGGTCATATCGAATTGATTGCGGTGATTTTTGTTGCCAACTTGCCCTTGTTATTTGCAAGCACTGCTTTGGCCCCGATCAGCTACATGCCTGGCTGGTTGGGCTGGCTTGCAGCCCTAAATCCCCTTACCTTCGCGATTGAACCGATCCGCGCGGCTTACCTAGGCCAGTTTGCTTTTGATGCGGTAGTGCTTGAGGCTCCCTATGGAGCGCTCACCGCCGCCCAATGCCTGCTGCTGCTTCTAGTGTTATCCGCCGGCTTGTTTTTGTCCATCCGGCCTTTGTTAGACCGGAAATTGAGCTAACGCCGTGGTTGCCTATCCGCTTTCTGCCTCTGCCCGAGCTCGCAAAGAGCTGGAGGCATTAAAACTTGCCCTTGCTGAAAAAGATGAAGCTGCCTTGAGGCTTCTAAGCGATCGCTATGCCCATCGCCAAGGGCCAAAGGCACTACAGCTATTGATTCGCAAATTGGCCTCCACTGAGGAAATGGCAACTTTTTGGCAGGTTCAACTATTACCAAAAGAAATCACTAAAGTAGAAACTAGTCATACAAAATTCATTCAACAAGAAGTTATTCAAGAGGAAGCTATTCAAGAGGAAGTTGCTGAAGAAATTATTTTTGCTGAAGAAATTTTTGGAGAAGAAATAATTGAAAAAGAAATAATTGAAAAAGAAACTATTGAAGCAGAGCTAACCCAGCAACCTCTCCTTGAAACTAAAGCGAAAAGCGAAGTTGCGCGGCGGCTGCGAGGCTGGTTACCCAGTTGGGATGGCCCCTTGCGTCAAGCCAGCTGAACTGCCATGAGCTCAACAAACCCTTCTGCTCCATTACTGCTGCCCCGTGGTTTGATCGTTTCGGTGCAGGCACCGGAAGGTTCGCCCATGCGTGATCCTGATGTAATTGCTGCTATGGCAGAAGCCAGTTTGCGCAATGGAGCAATTGGCGTAAGGCTTGAAAGCCCAGAACATATTGGTGCTGTGCGTCGCCGCTGCCCTAAAGCTTTGATCATCGGCCTATGGAAACGCAGCTTTCCAGATAGTGCTGTTTACATAACCCCAGGCTGGAACGAGATCCAAGAGGTGTGGTCTGCTGGAGCAGACGTGATTGCAATTGATGCCACTGCTCGCTACCGGCCTGGGGGGCAGGAGTTGGCGGCGTTAGTGCAAAGGGCTCAAAATGAACTTATGGCACCTTTGATGGCGGATGTGGATTGTTTGAGTAATGGCTTAATTGCAGCTGCTTTGGGTTGCCAATGGGTGGGCACCACCCTTTATGGCTACACCGAAGCCACCGCTGCTGAGCGGCCACCGGCCTGGGATCTATTGAAACCTTTAAGGCAGCAGCTGCCCGCTACTACGGGCCTTATTTGCGAAGGCGGCATCGCGAGTGCAGCGGAGGCGAGTCGCGCCCTCGAGGCAGGGGCGGATGCGGTTGTGGTGGGAACCGCTATCACCGGCGTTGATCTACAGGTGGCAAGTTATGTGGCAAAACTAAAAGGTTGATTACTCACCTATTTGGGGCTTGCCAATTAAAGTTGAGGCGAGTGATGTTTTCCGATGACGTTCCTGGTATTGGCGGCCTTGGGCCTGCTAATGGCGCTCATCTACATACCTTTGCGGATCACCCTCACCCTCACAGCTAGGGGGCGTCGTTTGAAATTGCTTCAAAGGATTCGCCTATTGCGCCAGCAGTTGGGTTCGGGCGTTACCCCATCAACATCCCCCCATCCACCTGCATTACCTGCCCCGTGATGTAAGCGGCGGCTGGATCGGCTGCTAAAAATCTCACGGCACCAGCCACTTCTTCCGCTTCTCCATATCGCCCCAAAGGGATTGCGGCCAATAACGCTTCTGCTTGTAGATCCTTAGTCATGTCGGTGGCGATAAAACCTGGTGCAACGGCATTTACGGTTATCCCCCTGCTGGCAAGTTCCCTCGCAGTGCTGCGGGTAAAACCAATCACCCCCGCCTTGGCTGCGGCGTAATTTGCTTGGCCTGCATTTCCCATTAAGCCCACCACGGAGGTGATATTCACAATTCGCCCACTTTTTTGCTTGAGCATCGGCCTAGTAACAGCTCTGGTGCAAAGAAATACACCGGTGAGATTTAGATCGATTACCGCTTGCCAATCATTTGTTTTCATTCGCATCAGCAACCCGTCGCGGGTGATGCCGGCGTTATTAATCAGCACATCAATACTGCCGCCGCGCTCGATTACCCCATCAACAAGGGCGATCACTTCTGCTTCATTGCTTACATCTGCCTGCAAAGCAAAGGCCTTTCCCCCTTTAGCTGTGATTTCTGCCACCACAGCAGCAGCGCCAGCGGCGGAGCTGGAGTAATTAATTGCAACGGTGGCACCTGCGGCCGCTAGCTCAAGGGCCACGGCCCTGCCGATCCCTCTGCTAGCCCCTGTAACAAGCGCGGTTTTGCCCAATAGGGGCGAGGGGGCTTGGCTCATGGCTGCAGCGAAACTGGCGCGATCGTAAGGGTGCGCTTAGCCCTGCACTGCACTGCAGCTTTGCAAAGCGGAGCCCAAAAGTAGTTCGAGGGCTTCTAATTGTTTTGGGCTACCCATCACCACAAGCCGCTGGCCGAGGCTCAAGGTGGTGTTGCCACTGGGGTTTGCAAGTAAACCCTCTGAACCCTGGATTGCTAAAACCAAAGCCCCACCCGTGCGTCTGCCAAGGTCTAGCTCGATCAAGCTGCGACCCATCACGGCATGGGCTAATTGGGGGTCATCGCTGAGTTGAAATTCTTCCACTTCGCAATTGGAACCCGCCAAAAGATCAAGGAAATTGAGGGCAAGGGGGCGTAGGGCTGTGGCGGCCATGATTCGCCCGCCGGCGATGTATGGAGACACCACTGCGTCAGCACCGGCCTGTCTCAACTTGCGTTCTGCTTCCCCGCTATCTGCTCGTGCAATCAAACGGCAATTGGGAAATAAACCACGGGCGCTCAGCACCACATAAAGATTGGCGGCATTGCTTGGTAGAGCTGCCACAAGTGCTCTGCAGTGCTGAATACCTGCTTCCTGCAATGTTTCATCCAAGGTGGCATCACCGTTAAGCACTTCCAAATTGCGATTTCGGGCCGCGGCAATTCTTTCTGGATCGGTTTCGATTACTAAAACCGCCACATTTTCGGCGCTGAGTTGTGCGGCGATTTCACGACCGATGCGGCCGTAGCCGCAAACAATTACGTGGTTGCGTATGCGTTGAAGTTCTTGCATCCGTTGCCAGCGCCGGCGTCGCTGAAAATAACCAGTTTCCTGAAGGCTAAGCAGCCATTGCAATGTTTGCTGCACCACCACGATGCCGCCGAGCAACATCAGCACCGTTACCCAGCGGCCAGCTGGGCTTACTACGGTTTGATCGCCATAACCAACGGTGGTGAGGGTAATTGCCACCTGCCAAAAGCAATCCCCCCAATCCCAACCTTCACTGAGGCGGTAACCGCAAGCACCACCAATCACCACCATTCCAAGCGGCAGTAAGGGAGTATTCAGCAAAGGGCTTAGGCGCCTTTGCATCCGTTGGCGCCTTCCTAAAAAAGACGCCATTTTCTTTAAGCCATGCCAAGAGCTTTTAAAACAGCTGTTGGGGTTAATACGCTCAACGGCTGTTCACCACGAAGATGCTCTAAATCCACCAAGGTGATACCGGTTAAACCAGCTAAAAGCGTTGCTGTTGGATTGTTGCTCACAAGCACATCTGCATTTGCTACTTGAGCTGCTTGCTCAATGATATTTGTAGTTGAAAGCCTATGAATACGCGCTTCTGGTAATTGTTTTTGCACATCATTTTGTAAATCTTGCCAATTGCTTTGCGGCCAATCGTTTTTATCTTTAGCAGGAGCTAGTAGCAATAGTGGACCGTTGCCTTCAGGAAATTGTGCTTGGGCATCAGCCAGGGCTTTTTTGGGTAATTTGAGCCGGTAATTAGTTGGTTTGGCGTTAATACCTAAAGGGGTAAGAAAAGCTTCTAAGCCTTTGCTTGAAATCCGCACAGGGATATGGCTTAAGCCAAGTAGTAAATCAAAACGCCAATTTGAAGCAAGGTTGATACAGGCTTGAAAATCAGGTTCCCTAACGCAACCCAACAGGTTGGTCCAATCCGCCAGGGAAACACTCGCATCAAAACCAAAGGGCAATACCTTTTCCACAGCTGGTAGCAACTTCCATAGCGGTGCCATGGCTGCAGGGCAAGCCACCTGCAGTTGGGCAGACACCCCCTCTGCCAGTGCCGCTGCCATGGGCAGGGCCTGGAGCTGAGCTTCGGCGCCGCCAGGAATCAGAAACAACACACGCATCAGCAGAAACGAGCCAACCCTGTTAGTGAGATGGTCGAATTGTATGGAGTTGAATCCAAAACGCTTGCACCTGCTGATCGTTGCTGCTGGCAGTGGCCGGCGCATGGGCCACCATCGCAACAAGTTGCTGATACCGCTAGAAGGCAGACCCCTACTGGCCTGGACCCTGGAAGCAGCCCTGCAAAGTGAACAAATTACCTGGCTTGCAGTGGTTGGCCAAGAGCAAGATCGCCAGGAGATCCACATGATTCTGGCCAGCCTGAAGCCTTTAAAGCCGGTGGAATGGGTGCAAGGGGGCAGCACGCGCCAGGCATCTGTTGCCTTGGGCCTTGCCGCATTACCAAAGGAAGCGGCTTACGTGCTTATTCACGACGGGGCCCGTTGCCTGGTGGAACCAGACCTTTTCAATCGTTGTGCCTTGGCTTTGCAGCAAAGCGGAGAGGCATTAATTGCGGCAGTGCCAGTAACAGACACGATTAAGCAGGTGGATAGCGAGGGCTACATCCGCAATACACCGGAGCGTTCACAGCTTTGGGGGGCCCAAACCCCCCAGGGCTTTGCCTTGCCGGCCCTTAGAGCCGCCCATCAAAGGGCTGCTGCCGAAGGCTGGCAAGTAACAGACGATGCAGCCCTTTTTGAACGCTTGGGCCTGCCGGTGCGGGTGCTGGAGGCGAGTAATGCAAATTTAAAAATCACCACCCCTTTGGATTTGGAGTTGGCTGCAGCCTTACTAAAAAGGCGCCAGGCTTAGCAGCCCTTTATCGCCATCAAGGCGGGCGATTTTCCCAAGGGGCAACACGGCATTGCAGCTGCCGTGGCCCACTGGTAAGCCCGTCAAGCGCGGTATGCCGAGGTTGGCGGTGCGTTCCTGCAGCACCTGCTCTGCTGCATCACCTTCACCGCAATCACTAAAACTTCCGAAACCGATTGCGGCTAATTTTTGTAGGGCTCCGCAAAGTCGCCAATGGGTGAGCATGCGATCGATACGGTATGGAGCTTCCCCAACGTCTTCGAGGATCAACACAGCCCCCGCTAAATCCGGACACCACGGGGTGCCGAGCAGGTGGGTGGCAACAGTGAGGTTTGCCACCAGCAATGGACCTTCAGCAATGCCCCCACCCCATGGGATCCCTTGAAGCGCTGGAACTGTTTCGCCAAGCAGTAGTAGCCGCAGCCGTTCTTGGCTCCAGGTTGGTTCAGCCGTCAGGGTTGTTACGAGGGGGCCATGGAGGGCGCTTTGATTTATGCCTGAAAAGCGCTTGAGCTGCATTGCCCAAAGCAAGCTCGTAACGTCGGAGAAGCCCAGCAGAAAGCCTTGAGGGGGTTGCCAATTCAGCTCCAGCAGCCGCGCTGCCCCCCAGCCGCCTCGGGCGCAAGCCCATAGATCAGCACTGCCATCAAAATCCGCCAGCCTTTCTTGATCGCTGCCAGCTAGGTATCCCCAACTGCGATCACTAATTTGGGGCAGCTCTAATCGAATGCCCCAGCTAGCAAGCAGCTCAAGGCCCGTTTGCAAATTATTTAATTCCCCAAGTTTTGAACTGGGGGCAACGATGCGAGCCTTCATTATTAATATCTACCAAGGATCAGAGCAAAAAGCAGTAGGGCCCCCAACAGCACCTGCCGTTGAAAATGTTTGCCGCTTTGTAGAGATCCTTGTAGTGATGCCATTGCTTCATCACGGCGCAATAACAACCATTCCCTAGCAAAACCCACCGCTGCCACTAGAGCTGGTGCAATAAAACCTGCTCCGAGCCCGGCAGCGAGCCCCGCTCCAAGCAGCAGCAACCAGGTGGCGGCGTAACAAAACCCCACCACTGGCACCACATGGGGGCCGAGGCTAAGGGCACTGCTGCGCACTCCAAGCCTTTGATCATCGGGGCGATCAGCCATCGCATAAACCGTGTCAAAGCCAAAAGTCCAGAAGATGGTGGCGGCCCAGCAGCCCCAAAGGGGCCAGCCACCGCTAAGGCTGCCCCGCGCGGCGGCCCAGGGGATCAGCACGGCAAAACCCCAACAAAAGGCCAAAAGCAATTGGGGGAAAGCAAACCATCGCTTGGCGGAGGGATAAATCAGCACCAAAGGCAGGCTGATTGCGGCCAGGCAAAGGCATAGCCAGCGATTGGGCAGGGCAAGCACCACTGCAAAGGCGATAGCAAGGCAAATCAGCAGTAAAGAGAGCGCAAAATTTGTATCTAAAGCACCACTTGCCAATGGCCTGCTGCGGGTGCGTGCCACCTGGGCATCAATCTTGCGATCCCAAAGATCGTTGGCAATGCATCCCGCTCCGCTTACAGCAAGGCCGCCAAACAGCACAAGCAATAGCAGCAGTGCATTGGGCTGAGGCTGCTCCAGCCAGAAACTCCAGCCGGCTGGCAATAGCAAAATCAAGCGTCCGCTTGGCTTTTGCCAACGTAACAATTCCAGCCAGGCCGGCCAGGTGCGGTTTTTAGGGTGTGAAGCCACTGGGAGCAGTGATGCGATGCGAGAGTGTGCCACGGCTCTACGGGATCCTGAATTGACAGCACAAAACACAGCTGTGCTGAACGGGATGCGGCGGGTGGCAGCCATTGATCTAGGCACTAATTCCACCCACCTAGTGATAGCGGAGGTAGACCCGCGGCTGTGCAGTTTTTCGGTGTTGGTGGCAGAAAAATCCACCACCAGATTGGGGGAACGGGATGTTGATAACGGAGAACTAACGGTTGCAGCAATGGAGCGCACCCGGCTTGCTTTGCGCCATTGCCGCGAGTTGGCCTGCAGCCATGGCGTGGAAGAAATTATTGGTGTGGCCACCAGTGCCATGCGGGAGGCACCCAATGGTCTTGCCTTCCTTGCCGAATTAAGGGATTCGCTGGGCCTAAATCTTGAAGTGATTAGTGGCACAGAAGAAGCGCGCCTAATTTATTTAGGGGTGCTTTCTGGTAAGGATTTTAGCGGTAGCCCCCATCTAATTCTTGATATCGGCGGCGGTTCAACCGAATTGGTTTTAGCGGATGCCAAAGAAGCCCGTGCTCTCACCAGCGCCCGGGTGGGGGCTGTGCGCTTGCAGCGGGATTTTGTGAAACGAGAACCGCTAGATCGGGAGCGGGTTGATTTTCTTAGGGCTTTTATCCAGGGCTCTCTAGAACCATCGGTAGACAAGGTGCTGCGTCGTTTGAATCCGGGTGAAACGCCTGTGATGGTTGCCACCAGTGGCACCGCGATGGCAGTGGCGGCGCTGCTGGAAGCCGAATCAGCTCGCAATTCAGCCCGTTTGCACGGCAAGGTAGTGAGCAAAATCGAATTAGATGGTCTGGTGGAGCGGATTTTGCCGCTCACGCCACTGCAACGCAAACAACTCACCGGCATTAACGAAAGGCGCGCCGAAATTCTTGTGCCCGGATTACTGGTGTTACAAACGGCGATGGCTTTGCTTGGAGCAAAACAATTTGAGGTGAGTGATCGAGCTTTAAGGGAAGGCTTGATCGTTGATTGGATGCTGCGCCATGGCTTGATCGTTGATCGCTTTGCTTACCAGAGTGAAATTCGTGAACGCACGGTGTGGCATCAAGCACGCAAATTTGGGGTTGATGGGGATCGTGTTGAACGGGTAGCGGCAAATGCAATAACGCTTTTTGATCAAACAAAAGGCAGTTTTCATGATTTCTCTGAGCAGCAGCGCGAGCTTTTGTGGGCAGCTGCAATGCTGCACAATTGCGGCCTGCATATAAACACCAGTGGTTATCACAAGCATTCGTGGTATTTGATAAATAATGGCGAATTACTTGGATATTCTCAAAGTGAGCAATTGTTAATTGCTTCTCTAGCCCGATACCATCGCCGCAGCCTGCCCAAAAAACGCCATGAAAGCTGGTTGCTATTGGATCGCGATCAACGGCGGATTGTGGAAACACTCTCTTTGTTGCTGCGTCTTGCCACGGCAATGAATCGCAGGCCTGAGGCCGTAATTGCAGCTTTTGAGGCCCGTTGTATTGAACGCAATTTTAATTTAAAACTGCAACCTTCAAATGCCACAGACGATCTCAGCTTGGAACTTTGGAGTTTGGAAAGTTGTGCGGCTGCATTTACCGATAGCTGCGGCTACAACTTAAGTTGCGGATTAATTAGCGGGGCGGCATAAATTTCACCCATTCAATAACTTCAATTCGGCCCAAAGGTTTAGCAGTTGCAGTACCAAATTGCACTTGTACCAGATCGGGCCTGCCTGAGCGCACCTCAAGACCTTTGCCCAATGCAAAAATTCTTACACCTTTGAATTTGCCTTCAAAGATAAGTTTTTTGCCACCCAACTCACGCACTGCTAGCCAAGCATTTTGATTGGCAATCAAACGAAGATTTTTGTTTGTAGGGGCTGGGGCCGGTATTTTTTGCGCGCTTGCTTGAGTTTTAATTGGTTGTTTTTTACTGATTAGTTGCTTGAAGTTTAGCTGCTTGAAGTAAATACTTCCAAGGCCAATTAATAAGGCAAAACCGGCAAGCCAAGCAAAAGTAAGAGCACCTATCTTATTTTTGGATTTAGTGGAAGCATTGATCCAATCCTTCGTGCCTTCTTCCCTGTTTGGCGTGTTGATGGTGCGCTTGCTTGAGGCCCCCATCACAGCAATGGCAGCCGCGCTGGGTATTACATCTGGCACTTGCTGCAAAAGAATCCGCAATTCGCTTACTAGAAGATCGGCCTCAAGGCCAAGAGTGGTTGCAAGCCTGCGCACATGCGCGATAGCAAAAGCGTCTTCAGGCCATTGCTGGCGATCACCGGCTTCTAAAGCTGCAATCTGCTCAGGACGCATGCAAAGCTTTGCAGCCAAATCTTCTAAATTCAGGTTCTCACGCAAGCGCGCGCTACGCAAACGCGATCCAAAAGCAGCTAGGCCGCCTGGTTCGGTTGGAAGTT